>SPCN01000323.1 GCA_004525465.1 Chrysiogenales bacterium
CGCGACGCGTTGGGCCTCGGCGCGGTCGGACGCCGCGCTGCTCGAGGGACCTGAACTCCTGTCCGTTCGGCAGGGTCATGTACGACTCGTAAACGACGGCGTCCTTCCCGGTGAACTGGGGCACAATCTACACCGAAATTATTCGGGGGTTGGTTTGCATTCTCCAGCGTTTCGGGTTATTCCTCCCTAATAACAATGCCTGATTGGGGTCTGCACCGGCTATTGATTTCCCGGAAATATGTTTTATAATTAGGCTGGCAGATCGTTGGTAGGGGACACTATGCGATTCAGCAAGTTGTGTGCGGCCATTGCTTGCGTTTTCCTGGTCGCCTCCGCACAAGGGACCGTTGTAGAAAAAAAGGCGATTGGGACTTATGCCGCAAAACTAAGGAAAGAACTTATCCATGTTTATAAAATGAGCGAAGAAGGAGAGCAATACCGAGAAATCCTGCTCCGGCGGATGTCGCTCGATTTTAACAACGACGGATTGAACGACCTGGCGCTTGGGGATAGCTTCCATGAGGGGAACGCCGGGCTCTTTTGGGAAATCTTTTTAGGTCAGCCCTCAGGAGACTGTCGTTACTTGGGCCGTCTCTTTTATACACCCCAGGCGTTCAACCTCCAGCCGCTTGAGAGCGGACGAAGCCGGTTTTACGCCTTTCATCATATGGGGGAGGATGACGCGATGATCGAAGAATATATCATCTCAGCTTCAGGGATAGTACGATTTAAAAGCCGGCAAATGAAACCGAATACCAACGAAGCGGACAAAGAGGAGTGTGGCCGGCTTTTTAGAACTGGCCTAAAGGAAAACGGCGAAGAGAACTGCTATCTCCATGCATTCCTAGGAAATAAAAACATTCCTTGGGTTAAGGTCCATTGCCGGACCCCGGCCGATTTTCCCGTTATCCTCTGGTTAATAAGCAAACTGGGGTGACCGGCCTCCTTTATATCGATCTAGGTATAATATGAGAATGGGGTGTAAGCATGGCCCGCCTACAGGGGCCTTCTATGAAGTTGGACATAAAAGCTATTCATAAGGTTATTTGCATTCTTCCAGATGCAGTTCTAAGATAATATTGCACTGGAGGGTTAGTTCGATGGGACCATATAAAGTATCAGCGTTCCAACGTAAGGCGCCGTCCAAAAGCCGGGTACCGCATATCGTAATACGGCACAAAGATTTATAAAAAGAGGGAGTAAGCCTAATGACAACGTCACAAATATCAAAAGGAACATCGGACGTCCCAACCAGCGTTTTCGAGAGGTTTCTTGAGGCCCTTAATGAGGCTGGCGTGTCGACCGATTTGGTCGCCCGGCTTCGCAAAACACTTTTGGAAGATAAGAAGTTTACTGATCATGCACTTAAGGAGGCCGTCCTAGCCGAGGAGCCGCTGCCATGATCCGGGTTGAGTCCATCACAATTAAAGAGTTTCGCGGCATCCGCGACTTGACGCTAGACTTCAAAGAGAAAACTTTCGCTATATGCGGTCCAAACGGCACGGGTAAAAGCGGGGTGGTTGACGCTCTGGAGTTCGCATTAACCGGTAACGTATCCCGCCTATCGGGAGAGGGAAGAGGCGAAGTTAACTTGAAACAGCACGGGCCCCACGTGGATAGGCGGAATGATCCTGATAAGGCGCGTGTGACGGTTAGGGTCACAATTCCCAGTCTGGGTAAGGTCGTCGCCATCGAGCGTAGCTTGAAGAATCCGGTGGCCCAGGTGACGCCGGCTGATCCCGAAGTGCTTGAGGTGCTACGACAAGTCGAGGCGCATCCTGAAATTGTTCTGTCGCGCCGTGAATTGATTCGGTACGTGCTTGCGACGCCCGGAAAACGCTCTGAGGAAGTTCAGGCGTTACTCCACCTCGATCAAGTGGGGCAGGTCAGGGTTGGTCTGCAGAAGATAGCTAATACTTGCGAGAAGCAATTGGGCCCTCTTGTCACATCAGTTGAACAGACCCGCGAGAACTTGTTGCGTGCGTTGGGAATATCCGAAATGAGAAAGGAAAAGGTGCTGGCCGCCTCAAACGCCCAGCGCGTGAGTCTGGGTCTCCCGGCACTGACGGACCTTCTTGAAACGACATCGCTTAAGGACGGGTTGGCGACTCCAATCCCGGCTCAGCCCCAACGCATTCCCAAGGTCCAAGCCCTAGCTAACATACGGGGCACGCGCGAGTCGCTCGCTGAAGTCAGCGGGAACGACTCTATGAAACGCGTCGTTGAAGTAACGGTTGATCTCAATGCACTTATCGGAGATCCGGCGATTTTATCAAGCTTGAAACGAGAGAGCCTATTTGCGACGGGCCTGGAACTCGTCGAGTCCGGGGCTTGTCCGCTTTGCGATAATCTATGGGACCCCGGTGAACTCAAAAAGCACATTCAGGCCAAGATTAGTCACCTGAAGGACGTATCGGAAAAGCGTACTGCAGTAGAAAAAAAGATTGCGCCGCTGATCGCAACCCTCCACAAGGCGCAGGCTGCAATCAACACAGTTGTTGGTTACGCTTCGCTCTTAACCCCGTCCTTGGCTATGAACGCGGCCCTCGATTACGGTCTACATTGCAGAAGAGCGGCCGAGCGGCTGACAGCTCTCCTGCCGCTCCCGGAAACGATTACGGTGTTAACGAAGGTGCCTCTCGTCCCCCAGAATATCCTCGAGGACATCAAAGAACTTGAGCAGAGGATCGCTGGCCTCCCTGAGCCTACGCAACAGGATGCAGCCAGGGATTGGCTCGCGGTCGCACAAGAAAGGCTCGAGAATTGGCGTGATGCAATGCGGAAACATAAGGCCGCCGAGGAGCAAACTCAAAAGGCGCGGCAGATATCCGATATTTACGCTGCAACTAGTGATAAAGTTCTCGGGAAAATTTATACAGATGTGGAAAATGACTTCTCGTCGCTCTATGGCTTCATCAACCGCGAGGGCGAAGGCATGTTCAAGGCCTAGCTAATTCCGTCGTTGGGAAAGCTCGGCTTCGACGTCGACTTTTACGGCCGGGGCTTTTTCCCGCCGGGCGCTTACCACAGTGAAGGTCACCAGGATA
>SPCN01000119.1 GCA_004525465.1 Chrysiogenales bacterium
ATCGGCCTGTGGGACCTGCACCCGCTCAACCTGTTCCGCATCACCTGGAAAAACGAGCCCAGGGAGAAAGGCGGCTTGTTCGGCGGCGTCAATTACCTGGAACTGCCGCCGGCCCTGACCGGGGTCAAGGCACGCATCGTGCTGCTCATCGGCAAATGGTTCCCTACCGGCGCCCACAAGGTCGGGGCCGCATACGGCTGTCTGGTACCGCGTCTGGTCAGCGGCCAGTTCGATCCGACTTTTCACAAGGCTGTCTGGCCGTCAACCGGTAATTACTGCCGGGGCGGGGCCTTCGATTCCTATCTCATGGGTTGTACGGCTGTTGCCATCCTGCCCGAGGAAATGAGCCGCGAGCGCTTCGACTGGCTTAAAGAGATAGGGGCCGAGGTCATTGCCACCCCGGGCTGCGAATCCAATGTCAAAGAGATATACGACAAGTGCTGGGAGATCAAAAAAACCCGGCCTGACTGCGTTATTTTCAACCAGTTCGACGAATTCGGCAATTCCTGCTGGCATTATTTCAACACCGGCACCGCCATCAAAGAAGTTTTCGCTGAAATCGCCGGCCCCGGCTCGACCCTGGCCGCCTATGTCTCCTCCACCGGTTCGGCCGGCACCATCGCCGCCGGCGATCGTCTGCGCGGCCTTTTCCCGTCAATCAAGGTTGTGGCGGCCGAGGCTCTGCAGTGTCCGACCCTGCTGCGCAACGGTTTCGGCGGGCATCGCATCGAGGGCATTGGCGACAAGCACGTGCCCTGGGTGCACAATGTGCGTAACACCGACGCGGTGGCGGCCATCGATGATGAAGACTGCATGCGGCTCTTCCGGCTGTTCAACGAACCTGTCGGCCGTGAGCGCTTACTCTCCCTGGGCATGGCTGCCGAACAGGTGGAGAAGCTGCCGCTTCTGGGAATATCCGGCATCGCCAATATCCTGGCCGCGATCAAGGCCGCCAAGTATTTCGAAATGACCGGGGACGACGTCATCGTCACCCTGGCCACCGATTCGGCCGCGTTGTACGCGTCGCGCCTGGCAGAACTCACGGCCGAGCGGGGAGCTTACTCACCCGTGCAGGCGGCCTGCGACCTGGAGCGCTGCCTGTGGGGCCAGGGCGAGGATTTTTTCAAGGAGCTGGGCCACGCCGACCGCAAGGCCATCCACAACCTGAAGTACTTCACCTGGGTGGAGCAGCAGGGCAAGGAGAGCGCCGACCTGAACCAGCTTTGGCAGGACCGGGCGATATGGCCGCGCATCTTCGGCCAGGTGGAGCGCTGGGACGAGATGATCCGTGAATTCAACGAAAAGACAGGCTTGTTGAAAAAACTTTCCTGACATGAAGATATTGATCCGCTCCGGGCAGATCGTTTCCGATGGCAGGAGTTTTCAGGGCGATATCCTGATCGAGAATGAAAAGATCGTTGCCGTGGACAAAAAAATAGCCAAGGCCGACGGCATGGACCGGGTCATCGATGCTGCCGGCTTCGAGATCTTTCCCGGCGGCGTCGACCCCCACGTTCACCTGGAACTGGAAACGTCCCGGGGAATTTCCGGCGACGACTTCGAGTCCGGCAGCCGCGCCGCCCTGGCCGGAGGCACGACCACCATCCTGGATTTCGTCACCCCCGGGCGCGGCGAGTCGCCGCTTGCCGCTCTGGCCGCCAGGAAAGCGGCAGCGCGAAAATCACTGTGCGATTACGGACTGCACATGAGCGTGACCTCTGTTGACGGCGGCCTGGGCTCCGAATTGGACTCATGCCGACGCCACGAGGGGATCGTTTCGCTTAAAACCTACCTGGCTTACAAGGAAACCATCGGCCTGGACGACGCTGAATTCCTGGCTGTCCTGGACCTGGCCCGCAAGCTGAACCTCCTGGTCATGGTCCATGCCGAATCCGGGGACATGGTTTCGTACCTGCAGAAAAAACTGCTTGAGCAGGGGAAAATATCGGCCCGCTATCATGGCCTTTCCCGCCCCCCCGAAGTGGAAGGGGACGCCGTGGGCCGGGCCCTGCTCATGGCCCGCCTGGCCGGCGTGCCCCTCTATATCGTCCACGTCTCGAGCCGCCAGGGAGTGGAAGCCGTGGCCGCGGCGCGGCAGGCGGGGCAGACGGTGATCGGCGAAACCTGCCCGCAATATCTGCTGCTGGACGAAAGCCGCTACCAAGGCGGCGACGAACTCGCAGCGGCACATGTCATGAGCCCGCCCCTGCGCGCCCGGGAACACCAGGCGGCTTTATGGGAAGCATTGGGGCAGGGGCTCCTGCAAACGCTGGCCACCGACCACTGCCCCTTCACCCTGGCAGAGAAAAAGAAATTCGCGGCCGTTGATTTCACACGGATCCCCAATGGCTGCGGCGGCATCGAATATCGCCTGTCCCTGCTCTACAGTTTCGGGGTCAAGAGCGGCAAAATTTCCCTGGCCAAATTCGTCGACCTGGTCTCCACCCGGCCGGCAAAAATATTCGGCCTGTATCCGCGCAAAGGCACCATCCGCACCGGCAGCGACGCCGACCTGGTGATCTGGGATCCGCAAAACAAAAAGGTGATCTCGGCAGCCCGGCAATGGCAGTCTGTCGACCACACTGTCTATGAGGGGCTTCAGCTTGTCGGCAGCCCGCACCTGGTTTTCAGCCGCGGTGTGCCGGTTTTTGAAAATGAAACGATCCAGGTGGAACCGGGCCGGGGCAACTACCTGGCCCGGGATTGGGGCCGGGGCAACGATGGACACCGCGGTTGACGGGGTCTTGCTGGCCGCCGGCCTTTCCAGCCGGACCGGGACTTTCAAGATGGAAGCGCTGCTCGCCGGCAAACCGCTGCTGGAATGGAGTTTGGAAACTTTGGCCGCGGTCTGCGAACGGATCATCGTGGTCGCCGGGTTCGCGGCCGAGAAAGTGCGCCGTCTTGCCGCCGGTCGGCCCGGGGTCGAGGTGACCGTCAATGAGCATTATGTCCTGGGCATGCTGTCATCGATCCAGACCGGCATCCGCCTGGTGCGTGCCCCCCGTTTCTTTCTCCTGCCCGGCGACATGCCCATGGTCAAGACCGAGGTCTATCGTCAATTGCTGTCCTGTGGCGCTGAAATAGCCGTGCCGGCGCACCGGGGCCGCCGCGGTCACCCGGTGCTGATTTCGAGCCGCCTGATACCGGAGATCCTGGCCGAACCGGCCGTTTCAAGCCTGGGCCGGTTCATCGCCCTCCGAACTGCGGAGACCATCGACGTCGACGATCCGGGGATCCTTGCCGACCTGGATGATCAGGCCGACATGAAAAAAATGGACGCCTTGCTGCGTGCCAGGGGGAAAAATGAATAAAATTCAATTCTGGGAGTTTGTGCACGAATGCCTGCAGGATGATGAACCGGTCATGCTGCTGTTGGTGGTGGAAAGCGGCGGATCGTCCCCCGGCAAGCCGGGGTTCAAAATGGCGGTGACCATGGACGGCCGCAGCCACGGCACCATCGGCGGCGGCATCATGGAAAAGGAATTGGTCGACAAGGCCGGAAGACTTCTTGGCCGCGGCACCGGGCATCCGCAACTGCTGAAACTCCTGCATCATGAAGGCGGGGCCGGCAAACGTTCGGGCATGATCTGCTCGGGTTGGCAGCGGCTGGCCCTGCTGCCCCTGGCCGGCACCGCCAGCGACGCCGTCGACTCCCTGCTTTTCGCCCTGAAGCGGAACCGCCCCGGTTGCCTGAAATTTACCCGGCAGGGAATGGAGTTCCGGCCGCGGAAAAATCCTTCTACCGCCATTGCCTTCGCCTTCAAATCCGCAGAAGATTGGCTGTACCAGGAAGAAGCGGGCCAGCGTCCGACCCTGACCATCATCGGCGGCGGCCATGTCGGCCTGGCCCTGTCACGGGTCATGGCCGACCTGGATTTCCATATCGTGGTCCTGGATGACCGGAGCGAACTGGCGACCATGGCCGCCAACACCTATGCCCAGGAAAAACAGGTGGCCGGTTACAAGACCATCGGCAAGCATGTAAGGGAAGGCAGCCAAAGCTATGTGGTGATCATGACCTTCGGCCACCAGGCCGACGAGCGGGTACTGGGGCAGCTGGTGGTAAAAAAGCTGCGTTATCTCGGGCTGATGGGCAGCCCGGCCAAGATCGCCCAGATAATCGCCCACCTGAAAAAGAAAGGCGTTGGGGCCGCCAGCCTGAAAAAGGTCCATGCCCCGATCGGCTTGCCCATCCACAGCCATACGCCTGAGGAAATTGCTATCAGCATCGCTGCGGAGATTATTCAAATAAAGAACCAGCCCAAAGAAAAGTGACAAGTGACAAGGGTAGGGGCGACCCGGCGGGTCGCCCTGCAGAAATTCCAGGCACCAAGCACCAAATCACAAACAAGCACCAATATCCAATGACCAAATGACCAAAATTAAGAAAAAGAAAACATTTAGTGTTAGAGCTCTGCCTTGAGTAGGGAACGCAGATCTGCGTTCCCTACAAAAGAATATTTCTATTGTCTTCGTTTGGGACATTGGGATTTGGAACTTGGAATTTATTTGGTATTTGGAATTTGTGATTTGGGATTTTAGTCTTCCATGTCACTTGTCACTGGTTACTTGTCACTGAGCTTTTGACAATCCACCAACCGTGTGATAATTATTTAAAACGATGGCGCAAACCAAAATCGAACGCGTGTTTCTTCTGGTCCTGGACTCAGTTGGGGCGGGCAGTCTGCCCGACGCCGCCGCTTATGGCGACGTAGGGGCCAACACCCTGGGCCACGTCGCCGAGCGCTGCGGCGGCCTGAAATTGCCGAATTTAAAAAAACTCGGGCTGGGGAACATCCTGCCCATCCGCGGGGTGGCGGCCGTGCCCGATCCGCTGGCCTCATGGGGGCGTATGGCGGAACTATCGCTGGGCAAGGACACCATCGCCGGCCACTGGGAATTGATGGGCATCATCCTGGACAAGGCGTTCGCCCTTTTTCCGCAGGGATTTCCTGCCAAATTGGTCGACGATTTCAAGCGGCTAACCGGGGTTGGCGCTATCCTGGGAAACAAGGCCGCCTCGGGCACGGAGATCATCGCCGAACTCGGTGCCCTGCATTTGGACAGTGGTTTTCCCATTGTCTATACTTCGGCAGACAGCGTGCTGCAGATCGCGGCCCATGAAGAGATCCTGCCGCTGCCGCAACTGTATGAAATGTGCCTGCGGGCCCGCAAGCTCTGTGATGAGTGGTGCATCGGCCGGGTCATTGCCCGGCCGTTTGTGGGCAGTCCCGGCCATTTCAGCCGCACGGCCAACCGCCGCGATTTCCCCATGCTGCCGCCCCAAGAAACGGTGCTGGATGTTTTGCTGAAAAAAGGCCTGGAAGTCACCGCCATCGGCAAGATCGAAAACATCTTTGCCGGCCGCGGTATCGGCCGCTCGCGGCCCAGCCACTCGAATTCCGAGGGCATGGGCCTGCTGGAAGAGGAACTGGCGTCAACGCGCCGCGGCTTGGTTTTTGCCAACCTGGTCGATTTTGACATGATTTACGGCCACCGCAATGATGCCGCCGGGTACGGGGCGGCCCTGGAACTTTTCGACCGCGAGCTGGGCCGCTTCCTGCCCAGGCTCGGCCCGGCCGATCTGCTGATCATCAGCGCCGACCATGGCTGCGACCCCGACTTTCCCGGCACCGACCACACCAGGGAATACGTACCGCTCCTGGTTTATGGCGCCGGGCTGCCGGCCAGGGCGCTGGGTGCTCGTCGCAGCTTCGCTGACGTCGGTGTTTCCATTCTGGAACTATTCGAACTCGAGCATGAATTTCCCGGGAAAAGTTTCATGGCTGAAATTTATTCCGTCGGGACCTGAGGAGGAGATCATGGATCAATGGCAAAGGATCATGGAGGCGGTGGATTTCATCAAAAAGAATTGCCAGACTGTGCCGCGAGTAGGGGTGGTCCTGGGCTCGGGGCTCGGGGAATTTGCCGAGCAGGTCGAAGCGAAAACGGCCATCCCCTACGCCGACATCCCCCATTTCAAGAAAGTGAGCGTGGCCGGACACGCCGGCCGGCTGGTACTGGGCAAGGTCGACTCTATGCCCGTCGCCGTGCTGCAGGGGCGCTACCATTATTACGAAGGATACGATATCGCCGACGTGGTTTTCCCGGTGCGGGTATTGGCAAAACTGGGAATCAAGAGCCTGCTGCTGACCAACGCCGCCGGCGGCATCGGCAGGGAGCTGCGGCCCGGGGACTTGATGGTCATCAGCGACCACATCAACCTGCTGGGCGTCAACCCATTGCGCGGCGCCAACGACGAGCGCCTGGGACCGCGTTTTCCCGATATGAGCGCTGTCTATGACCCGGAATTCCAGGATATCATTGCCAGCGCTGAAGAAAAGATCGGCCTGGCGGCCAAGAAGGGCGTGTACCTGGCCTTGAGCGGGCCTTCGTATGAAACCCCGGCCGAGATCCGCATGCTGGCCGCTCTGGGCGCCGACGCCGTGGGCATGTCCACCGTGCCCGAAGCCATTTGCGCCCGGCACATGGGTGTGCGCGTGGCCGGCATCTCCTGCGTCACCAACCTGGCCGCGGGCATCTCCTCGCTACCGCTCAGCCACCAGGAGGTGACCGAGACGGCCGCTCGGGTGAAAAACGATTTCATCCGCCTGCTGCAGCGGGTCATTCCCAGGCTGGTTTAAGAACAAATCAACGAAATCGGTTTAAGGTATAAGGTAAAAAGAGGAGCGGCATTCGTTGATGGGTAGATGAGTTGAAGGGGCAATCGCAATGGCAGCGAACACGTGTTATTTTCATAACCCTATAACCCGTTCACCCTTTTGCTTATCTGCTTCTTTGTTTGGGACATTGGAATTTGGAACTTGGAATTTTAGTCCTGTGAGGACTTTCAACTGTATGCCAAGTTCATTTCCTATTCCCGGCC
>SPCN01000103.1 GCA_004525465.1 Chrysiogenales bacterium
AAATCTTACTCGGTGCTTGACTTCTTGACTTTATCACTGGGAACAGTGTTATTCATAATCATGAAGGGGATCAGATTGACATTCGCGGGTTTTTCACACTTTGAGCAATTTGGCGATAAAACCTCTACCGTCATTTTTCTACGTAATATGACGGCAAGCAGTACATTTTTCTAAAAATCAGGGTCTGATAAGTGTATTCATATGGAGACAATCAATAGAATAGGTTTGAATCGGATGCTTTAAAGATTCAATAGGCGCTTGAATCGGTCAACGCTGATTTCGATTTCTCTTAGAATCTCACGGAGCAAAGGCCGGGAAATGACCCGCCCTTTGTGGAAAGGAATGGTCGTTGTACGGCCATCAGTATGTTTAGTAAATGCGTGGCTACCTTTTTGCCTGGTCTTCTTAAAGCCAATTTATAAAAGAATTTTTTCCAGTTTTTCAGGAGTTGCTAGCGGCAGTTTTGTCAAACCGCGATCTCCACCTGCTGTACTCCCAACGCTTTTTGCGGTCAAATATGCTGCCCAAAAGCGCCCAGCCTTGACAACAGGCGTTTTTTTTACTATAGTATGTCTTAACTTCAAATTAGAAAGAGGTGGTTTGGTGAAAAGAACGTATCAACCCAATAACTTAAAAAGAAAAAAGACTCATGGCTTCAGGGCGCGCATGGAGAGCAAAGGCGGCCAAAAAATCCTCAACAACAGAAGAAGAAAGGGAAGAAAGAAGCTGACCGTCTGATCCATGACCTTCGCATTCAGGGAATTCCAGCGGATCAAAAAAGAAGCTGAATTCGTCCATTTGCTTAAAAATGCCAAAAAAGTAAAAAATGATTTTTTTTTTGTACTTTTTGAAAAACAGCCGTCCGACCAGCAGGTTCGCCATTTCCGTTAACCGCAAGATCGGCAACTCGGTCGAGCGCAATTTTATTAAGAGAAAAATGAAAGAATGGTTCAGGTTGAACAGACATTTGCTTGCCGACCCTCATGACCTGTGGGTTTCCATGAAAAACAAATTCGACCGCCGCAACGCGGGGCAGGTGGAAAATCTGTTCCTCGACGCATTGGTCAAGATCAATTACCGCTAAAATGAAAAAGGCATTGCTTTTACTGATCAAAATATACAAAATGACGCTTTCGCCGCTGCTTGGACGCCACTGCCGCTTTTTGCCGACCTGTTCCACTTATACCTATGAGGCGGTGGAAAAGCACGGTGCTCTCCTGGGCGTGTTTCTAGGTCTCAAGAGGATTCTCAAGTGTCATCCTTTTCATGCCGGCGGGCATGATCCGGTTCCCGAATTATTAGAGGTGAAATCAAAATGGATACAAAAAAATTAATTCTGGCCATCGTCCTTTCCGTGACGGTTCTGCTGGTCTACCAGTATTTTTTCATACCCAAGCCGGTGGTGCCTCGTCAGGTGCCCTTGAACACCGAGGCAGCGCAGCCGGAACAATCAGCAGCGGCCACTGAAACCGGGGTAACGGTGGCACCGGATATCGGCTCGATCCTGGGCCAGGAAAAACCGATCGTTCAGGAAAGTGAAGCGATCCTGCCGGCGGTGGAAAAGGACATGATGGCCGCTGACGAACAAACCGTCACCGTGGACACCGCTGATTTTACCGCCGTGTTCACCAACCGCGGCGCCGGCCTGACATCTTTCGTATTGAAAAAATACAAGGATGACTCCGGCAATGCCATGGACCTTGTATCGCGCAGCGCCAAGGAATCCAACTTTTACCCTTTCTACTTTTTTTCGGAAAAGGACGATTACTCAAAAATTCTGAACAAGGCCCTTTTCCAATACCAGGGTGAAACTACGGTGCGTATCAACGGCCGCCAGCAGAAAGAACTTGTTTTTGAATTTGCCGACCTAGCCCAGAACCTGACGGCCACCAAAAAATTCGTCTTCAGCGGCGACAGTTATTTGATCCGTCTCGATTTCCAGGTCAGCCGCAACGGCCAGGTCATTGACGCCCTGCCTGTGGTTTTCGGACCCGACCTGGAAAACAACGACAGCGGCGACCGTTCCATGATGATGGACCTGCAGATCGCCGCCTACGCCAACGAAAAACTGGAAACCGTTGTCTTTGCCAAGCAGAAGACCGTGCCCCAGGCCGGGAAGTCCTTTGAAACGATCGCCGGTGAAAAAGGCTCCGGTTTTTACTGGGCGGCCTATGAAACGACTTATTTCGCCGCTGTATTCAAGACCGACCCGCTTAAATCCAAACTTTCCTATCAGGTGATCAAGCAACCCCTGGCCAAGAACCAGGCCAAGCTGTATTCCTACATGATCGTCACCAACCCGACGGCGCTTTTCATCGGCCCCAAGGATGAAAAAATCCTGGCCGCGGTGGAGAAGGAATTTCCCGATCTGAACAAGATCATCGATTACGGCTGGTTCGGTGCCATCGCCAAGATCATGCTCAAAGGCATCGTTCTCATCCACGGCTTCCTTCCCAACTACGGCTGGGCCCTGATACTCTTCACCCTGTTCCTGAAGCTGATCCTTTTTCCGCTGACCTATTCTTCCAGCGTCTCCATGGCCAAGATGCAGAGCCTGCAGCCCAAAATGAAGGCCATCAAGAAAAAATACAAAAACACCAAGGACATGGAACAACGCAAGCTGATGAACATGGAAATCATGGCCCTCTACAAGCAGGAAAAGGTCAATCCGGCCGGGGGCTGCCTGCCCATCCTGCTGCAGCTGCCGATCCTGTTCGGTTTTTTCCGTTTGCTCTCGGTTTCCATCAATGTCCGCCATGAGCCCTGGATCCTCTGGATTACCGATCTGTCAAAAAAAGACCCGTATTACGTCCTGCCCATCCTGATGGGGGTGACTCAGTTCATCCAGCAGCGCATGACCCCTTCAAGTGGCGACGATATGCAGAAAAAACTGATGTACATCATGCCGGTCGTCATGACCGTTATGTTCGCCTCCTTTCCCAGCGGCCTGAACCTGTACTGGTGCTTCTCGAACGTGCTGCAGATCGGCCAGCAGCACCTCATCAACGAGAAGATCCATAAAAAGAAAAAAGATGAGGAACACGAGATCAAAATACTGAAGAGGAAGAAAGGAGCCAAAGAAAAATGAGCGACAAAAAGGAATTCGTCGCCAATTCTCTGAAGGAGGCCATCCAGAAAGCGGCCGAAGATTTCGGCATTGAAGAGGATAAATTAAAGTACCGCATCATAACTGAAAAAACAAAATATTTCGGGCACAAACAAAGAGAAATTTTTATCGAAGCCTGGAGTTCCGACGGCAGCGAGCAAAAGGGGCTGGAGGATTTTGTTAAATTGCTGATAGATGAAATGAAAATGGATCTGCAGTTTGAACTTGAAAGCAAGAGCGAATTTTTACGGGTCAATTTTTCCGGTGAAGACTACAAGCTGATGCTTTACCAGAACGGCAACCTGCTTAATGCCGCCCAATACCTGCTTAATCGGCTTTTTGCCGACGATATCGGCAAGAAGATCTATTGCGAGTGCGAGAATTACCGCAAAAAAAAGGAAGCGGAACTGAGCAGCCAGGCCCACAGGTTCGCCCGACAGGTCAGGCGCAACGGCAAGGCCATCCAACTTCCCGAACTGAACCCTTTTGAACGGCGCATCATCCACATGACCATCAACAAATACATGGATCTGGAATCGAAAAGCGACGGCGACAATTTTTTGAAGGTCATCACTATCCGCAAAAAGCTGAATGGATGATGATACGATCGTAGCCCTGGCCACGCCGCCGGGGCGGGCCGGCATTGCCCTGATCAGGATTTCCGGAAGCCAAAGCGAAAGCATTGTCAGAAAAATCATCGGGCCGCTGCCGGCAGAATTGGAGGCCCGACGCAGTTACCACGGTTTCATTCATCACCAAGCCCTACGCATCGATGAATGCCTGGCAGTCATTTTCAAAGCTCCGCGTTCGTATAGCGGCGAGGATATGGCTGAAATTTCACTGCACTCAAACCTGTTCGTCGTCGAGGAGGTGATTGGACTGATATGCGCCTGCGGCGCCAGATCGGCCCTGCCCGGCGAATTCACCTTCCGTGCTTTTAAGAACGGCAAGCTGGACCTGCTGCAGGCTGAAGCGGTTAACGATCTGATCCTGGCCAATTCCCGGGCCGGGGCCCTCATGCAATTCAATAATTTGGAAGGCCGGCTTTCCAAAACCGTTGCTTCACTTCGTGCCGCCTTGGTTCAGGCGGCTATCCAAATTGAAACCCGGATCGAATTCGCCGAGGACCAGCATATCGAAGCGACAGAAACCGCCGGCGATCTGGCTGCCGCGACTGTCGCGCTGGAAAAGATTCTGGGGCAAAGCCGTTTCAATGAGATTCTGAATCAAGGGCTGCATGTGGTCATCGCCGGCCGGGTCAATGTGGGAAAATCTTCTTTGTTCAATGCCCTGCTGCTGAAAGAGCGGTCGATCATTTCCGCGCTTCCGGGCACTACCCGTGATTATATACAGGAAAATCTGGTTCTGGACGGTTTTCCCTTCCATGTCACAGACATGGCCGGCATCCGCTCCGGTTCAGGGGATGACATCGAGAAGCAGGGCATGGAGCTCAGCCTGGCCAAGATCGCCCAGGCTGATGCCGTGTTATTCATGGTCGACGCTTCGCTGCCGCTTGCTGAAACCGATATGCAGATTTATAAGTTGCTCGCTGCCAAAAAGCGGCTGCTGCTGGCCAATAAAAGCGATAAGGCGCTTGCCGATATCGTGAAAAGCGTCAAAGACGCGTTTCCCGAGGAAACCGTGCATCTGATATCGGCCAAGAACGGGGACAACCTCGATGTGGCAGTGAATTTCATGAAGAGCCTGCTGCGGCAGATGCCGGAAGCCTGCGGGCAGACCGTGGTGAATTTAAGGCAAAAGATGCTGCTGGAAAAACTTTTAAAAAGAATAAAGCGCATCGAGCAAATGCAGATCGAGGGACTGGAAGCGACCGAAGTGGTCGCCGAAGAGATCCGCCAGGGGCTTAGTCTCATCGGCGAATTGACCGGAACGATCGTCCCTGGCGACATCCTCCAGGGCGTGTTCGCCAAATTCTGTATCGGCAAATGAGGGTCATCGTCATCGGCGGCGGTCACGCCGGGATTGAAGCCGCATATGCCGCGGCCAAGATGGGGGCCGATGCCGTCCTGCTGACCATGCATCTGGACACCATTGCCCAAATGTCATGCAATCCTTCCATCGGCGGCATCGCCAAGGGACACCTGGTCAAGGAGATCGATGCTTTGGGCGGGATCATGCCCCGGGCCGCCGACGCCACGGGCATCCATTTTAAAGTGCTGAACCGCAGCAAGGGCCCGGCGGTGCGAGCCACGCGCACCCAGAACGACAAGGTCGCTTACCGAGATTTCCTGAAACGTTTCCTGGAAAATGTTCCAAACCTGAGCCTGTACCAGGCCCTGGCCGATGAGATCGTAGTGCGCAATGGCCGGGCCTGCGGAGTCAGGCTGAGCGATGGTGAAGTCCTCGGCGCCGACGCGGTGATCGTCTGCTCCGGGACCTTCCTGGCCGGGCGCATATTTATCGGCAGCGCCTCCTACGCCGCCGGCCGGGCCAACGAACCTCCTTCCCTGCAGTTGGCGGAAAATATCCGCGACCTGGGTTTTGCAATCCTGCGCTTGAAAACCGGAACGCCCATGCGGCTGCACGCCGACAGCATCAACTGGAAGAATTTCGCTCCCCAGCCCGGTGATGAACCACCGCTGCCCTTTTCCATGCATACCCGCGCCAAAGTGAAAAACCGGGTGTGCTGTTACCTGGGCCACACTACTACGGCGGTCGCCCGCGTCATCGGCGAAAACTTGCATTTATCGCCTTTGTATTCCGGAAAAATCCAGGGCGTCGGTCCCCGCTATTGCCCTTCCATTGAAGACAAGATCGTCAAGTTCCCCGACCGCGAAAGGCACCATTTTTACCTGGAACCTGAAGGTCTGAACAACAAGGAAATTTACGTCAACGGTCTTTCTTCCAGCCTGCCGGTCGAAATTCAAAGAAAAATCCTGCAAGCCATCCCCGGTTTGGATCAGGCGCGGATGATGCGCCCGGCTTACGCCATCGAGTACGACGCCATTCAGCCCAGCCAACTGAATGCCAGTCTGGAAAGCCGGCAGATAGGGAACCTGTTTTTTGCCGGCCAGGTCAACGGCACATCCGGTTATGAGGAAGCCGCCGGCCAGGGGCTCATGGCCGGGATCAATGCCGTGCTCAAGGCCAGGGGTGAAGCGCCGTTCGTCCTGGACCGCCAGGAAGCCTATATCGGGGTCATGGTGGACGATATCGTGCGCAGCGGCGTCGATGAGCCGTATCGCTTGTTCACGGCGCGGGCCGAATACCGCCTGCAGCTGCGGGAAGACAACGTGTTTGAGCGCCTGGGCGGACACGCCCTGCGGCTGGGGCTGGTTTCCCGGCGCGATCACGACCGCGAAATGCGCAAGCTGGATAAGCGCCGGCGTCTGATCAAGGAATTGTCCCGGACCAGGGCACATATTGAAGGCAAGTCGGAAACTCTATTCAAGATACTGCAAAGGCCCGGAATGGACTTTGCCGCCCTGGAAGCGCTGTACGGCCAGCCGCTGCTGAAAAATAAGACCCTGACCGATGTCTCCTACATCGAGGCTTGCGTCAAGTACCAGGGCTACATCGATATCCAGAAACGGGAAGTCGTCAAAACAAAAAAGTTGGCAAAGACCGCCATTCCTGCCGATTTGGATTTCATGATGGTTGACGGCCTCTCCAGCGAAGTCAGGCAAAAAATGGCCGAGGCGCGACCGCGAACCCTGGGCGAAGCGGCGCGCATCCCCGGCGTCACGCCGGCCGCCGTCAATGCCATCAGCATCCACCTGACTTTGAAATACAGGCATTGATAGTGACTGCGGCGGGGCGATCATTTTTTAAGTAAATCACGCTTTTCCCTGAATTTGTTCATTTTGAGTATCTGAGATTTGATATTTGCCGTGTTTTGGTATATGAAGAGCATTGATGAAATTTCTGATCCTTTTTCTTTCTGTCTTGCCGCTGCTCGGCGCCACAGACTACACTACCGGAAGGAATATTAACCTGTCTGGAAAAAAAATATTGCTGATGAATGAATGGCAGATCCGCATGGGCGATCAATTGGAATGGGCGGTGAATCCCGGGGAGGACTCTTCGTGGAAACCTGTCATTTTTAAGCGGCCCCCGCCTGAAGGCGATCAAACCTCGGCGCAGGGAAATTTTTGGCTGCAGACCACCATTACCCTGCAGGGGAAAAAAGATGAAACCTACCCGTTGATGCTTTTTTTTATCCAACTTCCCTCGGCTTTTGAGATTTTCTGGGACGGCATTCCCTTCGCCCGCAATGGCCGGGTGGGGCAAGACCGGCGCGGGGAAACGCCGGGGAAGATACGCGGTTTCATACTCTTGCCCATCCACAAAACTACCAGCGGACCGCATCGGCTTTCGATTCGCGTATCCAATTTTCATATCCATAAAGCAAATCATGAATTCGAACTTCTTTGCGGATATAGTTCCGTATT
>SPCN01000381.1 GCA_004525465.1 Chrysiogenales bacterium
GGAGACAGCTCATCCCCGGCCAAGAAGAAAAGCATTCTGCCCATCATCCTCATCGGCGTGGGCGTGGCCGCCGTGGCCGCCGTGCTGTTCCTGGTGGTTTTGAAAACCAAGTACGACATCACCGGGGCCTGGACGCTCACTTGGAAGTACGAAGACGAAGACCAGAATTCCAACACCATCACTTTCAGCGGTGACAAGAAAACCGGCTCTTTTAATATCAGCTCAAGTGTCGGCACTTACACGGTCGATGCCAAGAAAGTTCAGTGGATTTATTCAGACGGACAGACGATCTATACCGGAGAGTTCACCGACAAAACCCACATGAGCGGCACCATGATCAGTTATGGCTATAACGGGACCTGGTCGGCCGTAAAAATGGCCACCACCGCCAGCATTGGCACTCCCGCCGCTGTCGACAAGACCGCCAATGGAGAAAAACAGAAGTAGTTTATATTATCAACCGGAGCACTGCGGTCATTTCGAATTAAAAGCGGTTCAGGCCCGGGGATTAGTATCGTCCTCAAAAGTCAGGGGCGGTTCCCTTATTTTTTCTTCGAAAATTGATTTTTAAGGAATGTGAGTCAAGGAGGCTTAGAACCATGATTAAGAGATGCCAAAGATCTATCGCCCTGGTCGTGACTTTCGCTTTTCTGACTTTGCTGCTGATCTCCTCAATGCCCGTAGCGGCGGCGCAGGCACTGAGCCAGGATGAGAAAGTTTTGGAATACGCGGGCCAGGGTGCGAACTTCATTGAAAAAGAACAGCAAGTCGGCTACCAGGCCAAAAAAAAGAATATCCTGCCCATTATCCTTGGCGTGGCGGCCGTGGGTGTCGGGATCTTCCTCCTGGTCAAGCTGCTTGCCGCTGTCAAGTACGATGTCAGCGGAGTTTGGGATTTCCACAACGATTATACCACTGCGGGTTCCACCGATTATGACAGCATTTGGACATTCACCCCTTACGAAAGCTTTGATAAAAAGAGTGGCAGGTTCGAGAGGAACATCAAGGGCACGATCAGCACAGGCCGATATTATTTTGTCGATACAAAAATCGTCATATTCCAAAACGCTGATGTCAGCGAACAATATGTCGGCTCATTTGCCAGCAAGACGACCATGAGCGGCACCTTTCAACTTACCTCGGGTGCCAAGGGGAACTGGACAGCCAAAAAAAAATAGCGGCCGCTGCGCGCGGTTCTCTCCCGGAATCCCGGGCCTGGTCGCAGGGTCAGTATTTGCTTCCGTCCGCCGCTACGTAGATCACTTCCCTTTCCAGGACAACGCCGCTGCGCGCGGCCACGGCGGATTGGATTTTTTTTTCCAGGCACTGAAGATCCTTGAAAGAAGCGTTGCCGTGGTTGAGTAAAAAATTGCCGTGTTCGCCAGCCACGGA
The DNA here is from genome assembly GCA_004525465.1 of Chrysiogenales bacterium. Lineage (GTDB taxonomy): Bacteria > Acidobacteriota > Aminicenantia > UBA2199 > UBA2199 > UBA2199. The sequence continues at coordinate 1,393 of SPCN01000381.1, forward strand.
CAGGCCGCCGACGGTCATGTTTTTCAAACCGCACTCCTCGATAATTTTCCCGGCCGAACTCTTTACACCCCGCAGCAGCGGGTTCTTAAAAAAACAGCCGGCCGAAGCCTGGCGATAGGAAGGGTGGTGCGCCAGCCGGTACTCCAGATTATCCCTGATTTTTTTTGAAATCAGCCCCTCATCCACGGGGCTGAATTTCAGGCGCAGCGACAGCAAAACATCGCTGCCGAACTTGAAACTCGAATCGCGGTAAGCGAAGCCGAAATGCCCGGAATCAACCGTGCGCACCTTGCCCTGGGCATCGATGATGTCGGCTCCGCTAAGCACGTCGGCCATAGAACAACCAAAGGCACCGGCATTGACCGCGGCGGCGCCGCCAATCGTGCCGGGGATTCCGGAAAGGAATTCCAATCCCCCAGCCCCCGTGGCGGCGCACCAGGAAAGCAATTGCTGGTTGCGGACGCCGCTTTCCACCGTCAATGACCGGTCGTCCAATAGCCGAATCGGAACTGCTGATCCGGATGAATCCGCCTGCGCCAGCACTACCACCACCCTGGTCAAGCCGTCGAAAAAAGCGATATTGGATCCGCCGCCTATGACCAGGTAGGGCAGCCTGCCGGCAATTACTTTTTTCATGACCGCAGCCAGTTGCGCCGCCGCATTGCAGGTAACCAGCAGGCTGACCGTACCACCGATCTTGAAATAAAGATGCGGTCCGATGGCGGCATTCTCACTGAAAGTGATCTGCTGCTGGCGAAGCCAGGCGACCAGGGGGGCAAACATCCTATTCTTTTTTCAAACGCATGCTCAGGATCTTATCGCCCTGGCGGATCTTGTCCAGCACTTCGGCGCCGCGGATCACCTGGCCGAAAAGAGTGTATTTGCCGTCCAGGTGAGGTTGATCCGTGATGCAAATGAAAAACTGGCTGTCGTTGGAGTTGATGTCATCATCCCGGGCCATGCCCAGCGAACCGCGGATATAATGCAGTTGGGAAAATTCGGCGGGAATGGTCCGGCCCGAACCGCCCTCACCGCTAGCGGTCGGGTCTCCAGCCTGTACGACAAAATCGGCCACCACGCGATGAAAGACGATCCCGTCAAAAAAACCACTGTCGGCGAGTTCACTGATCCGGGCCACGGTCCGCGGCGCCACGCC
>SPCN01000131.1 GCA_004525465.1 Chrysiogenales bacterium
CCAATGGACCAAAAGATCAGTAGCCCCATTTTCAGGTGTTTATAGCGATGTTGATCCCTACATTACATCTGATGGCAAAAGACTTTATTTCTCTTCAATGAGGCCTTTGGATGTCAATGGTGAGTCTAAAGATTCAGATATTTGGTATGTGGAAAAAAACTCACACAATTCGTGGGGAAATCCAGTCCATATTGAAAATTTAAATACGATAGGAAAAGATGATTATTATACATCCATCACTCGTGACGGCACAATGTATTATTCAATATTCGGAAATCATGGTAGCCCTGGCGACATCTGTAAGGCCAAATTAGTAAATGGTGTTTACACAAAACCCGAGCTCCTTGAATCTTCGATCAACACTCACTCAAATGAACACGATCCATTCATCGCTTCAGACGAAAGTTATTTGATTTTTACTTCCGATCGCCCCGGAGGATTTGGCAGGGGAGATCTTTACATTAGTATTAAGAAAACTGATGGGACATGGAGCGAACCCAAAAACATGGGAGACAAAATCAATTCGGCAGGTTATGACTTTTGTCCGCTGGTGTCCCATGATGGCAAATACTTATTTTTTACAAGAAATGTCAATCGAAACGGCGATATTTATTGGGTAAGTTCAAAAATTATTGACTCATTTAAATCCGATCACTGATGGGAAAAGCAATCGTTAAGCCTGATCTTACGTTTAAAAATATTTAAATAGCAATACATGAAATGCGATTGGAGCGTATGGTTTTTTTGGTCGAATTTTTAAATCAATACATTAAACTAAACCATGAAAAAAAATAGCGTAGGTTTGTTTGATCTGATGCTGGCAATTTCAATTTATTGCTTTTTGTTTTGCACATCTTGCATCGCACAACAAGACAAGGAACAAACAAGCAAACAAAATTTTGTCGGATGTTGGGTCGACTCTGATACGCTGGGGAAATCCATTGAAGATTTATCGATTCGAAAATTTTCCTTTAATTCGAAAAATCAGTTGACCCTTTCTCAATATGAGCCCAGTATTCAATGTAGAGCATGGACAGGTATTAATGAGTTTAAAATAAAAGGCGAATATCTTTATTGGTATGAATTCAGAGCAAAAGTCGCTGCTGATAAAAAAACAATCCAATTGGAGTACATCACGTCTTCAGGTGCAACAATTCCTTTCACGCTAATCCGTTATGATCAGGCGAATGATTTTATGACAAGACTAGAATCGTCTGAGGGAAAATCATATTCATATCAAATACCCAAAACCACTGATGATGGCTGGGAGTGTGCTGATTTATCAACCGTGCAGATGGGCAAAAAGCGAATAGTTGATCTAATGAATGATATTATGAATGGAGAATATAATGATATTCATGGTGTTTTAATTGTAAAAAATGGAAAATTGGTTGTAGAAGAATATTTTAATGACAAGGGAAAGTTGTATGGTGATTTTGTTAAAGATTTGTACCGCGACAGATTGCATCACCAGTCTTCGGTTGCAAAAAGTGTGATCAGCGCTCTTTTTGGTATAGCAATAGATAATGGATACATAAAAGATATTGACGAACCTTTATATAATTTTTTCCCGGAGTATTTTTCATTATTTGATTCGGCCAAAAAATCAATTTTACTAAAACATGTTCTAACCATGTCGACTGGACTTAAGTGGAATGAATTTGCTTATCCCTTCACCGATCCAAGGAACAGTGCGTTCCAATGGAAATTGAGCAAGGATAATCTAAAATATTATCTTGAAAGAGAGATGATGTCTGTCCCGGGGACTGCTTTCAATTATAGTGGCGGTTGTATGATGTTATTGGCGGAAATTGTTCGTAGGGCCACAGGTTTAGCAATTGACAGATTTGCTGAAACGCATCTATTTAATACAATCGGTATCAGCAAATACAAATGGTTAGGAAATGATACTCTGGTTACAAATCATTCGGGTGGAATCGGTTTGCGTGCGCGGGATATGGCAAAGCTGGGATTATTGTTTTTAAACAATGGCAAATGGCAGGGCAAGAAGGTCATCTCGGAAGATTGGGTGTTTCATTCTACAGATAGCAAAATTAATACTGGCTATACTGGGTATGGCTATCAATGGTGGATCCGCTCGTTTCAAGTCTATGATAAAACGCTCACATCATTTTATGCAATTGGATTAGGCGGACAGTTTATTCTGGGGATTCGCGAGTTGAATATGGTATTGGTATTCACAGGTGCAAATTTTGGAGATAATTGGTCTTCCAATGTTTATAAAATAGTTCAGGAATACATTCTTCCCAGTGCGTCGTAATATAAAAAAACCGGGAAAGGATTGTATTTGGCGTAGCGCGGCGGGATAATACCCACCGGTAAAGGAGAATCCAACATGGTAGAATCAAAGAATATCCTGCGAATTTGGGCTGCACTGGGAGTACTGGCTCTCGCGCCGGGAATCGCTGCCGCGCCCCGAGAGCGCGGTCCACGCGTGGAGAGCCACCGCATCGTGATCGAGCTTCTCCCCGCCGTGCACGGCCTGCGCGCCAGTGACGAGATGACGCTGAGCGGCAAGACAAACGAGCTTTATTTTTATTTGAATAAATCTTTTTCGGTGCAATCGGTTCATGTGAACGGTAGAGAGGTCGGTTTCCGTTTCGACACGGCCCCGGACCTGAGCAGCAAGACTCTCAGGGCTGACCATACCGCCGCCGAGTTCCGCCGCGCCGGCCGCTTGCGCGTCATGGCCGGACCCCGCCGGGCGCGCACCGTGCGGGTGACTTACACGGGCGAGCTCCGCGAAGAGCCGGCTGTTTCCCAGTTTTCACGCGAGTACATTGCCGACCAGACGGCGGGCATTATTTCCGAGACCGGCAGCTTCCTGGCCCCGGATTCATTCTGGTACCCCCGCGGCGATGAGGAGATGAGCCGTTTCAGCGTGGAAACGCTGGGACCGGCCGGATACGAGTCGGTCAGCGACGGCGGCCGCCGGCTCCATGAAATCCGGGACGGCAAGCTGGCGGTACGCTGGGAAAACCCCCATCCGGCGGACGGCCTCTATCTGCAGGCGGCCCCCTACGTGGTCAGTGAAGGGGAGAGCGGGGGGATCAAGGTCTACACTTATTTTTTTCCGGGTGGAGACGAGCTGGCGGCGCTCTATATGGAAAAGTCGAAGCAATACCTGGCGTTTTACAGCGACTTGCTCGGGCCCTATCCCTACGAAAAATTCGCCGTGGTGGAAAATTTCTTCGAAACCGGCTACGGCATGCCCTCCTGGACCCTGCTCGGCCGCACCGTGGTGCGCCTGCCTTTCATTCCCGACACCTCCCTGCCCCACGAGATCTGCCACAACTGGTGGGGGAACGGCGTGTTTGTCGATTACGCGCTGGGCAATTGGTGCGAGGGACTGACCGCGCTCTGCGCCGATTACCTGCTGCAGAAACGGCGCGCACCCGGAGGTGATGCCGACTATCGCCGCCAGGTGCTTCGCGACTACGCCAGCTACGTGCGCGGGAACAACGATATTCCCCTGGCCGCTTTCCGGGAGCGGGACAATCCCGCTTCGCGGGCGGTGGGCTACGGCAAGTCGCTGATGGTGTTTCACGACCTGGAGCGCCGAGTGGGGGAGAAGGCGTTCTTTTCCGGCCTGCGCCTCCTGGCCGGGCAGTGGAAGTTCCGCCGCGCGAGCTGGCTCGATGTGCTGGCCGTTTTCGAGAAACTGGGCGGGCCGCAGCCGGCGGCGTTCTACCGCCAATGGGTGGCGCGTTCCGGAGCCCCGTTATTGCGCCTCGAGGGCGCCCGCCTGGAAGAGGAGGCGGGGCGCACCGCGCTCAATTTCGCCCTGCGCCAGGAAGGTGCTCCGTATGAACTTTCCGTACCGCTGACAATCGTTACGCCCGGAGGGACCCTCGAGCGCACCGTGCCGCTCGCCACGGCCCGCGGCGAGTTCCGCATTGTCCTGGACCAGCGACCGCTGCGGCTGGAGATCGATCCGCAAAACCATCTTTTCCGCCGCCTTTTCCCGGAGGAAATTCCCCCTTCCATCGCCAAGGTACTGGGGGCCGAACGGCCGCTGATCGTCTGGCAGGCCGACAGCGCCGCAGCGGAACGTTTCCGGTCTGCGGCCGAGCAATTGGATAAAAACCGGACGGCTCTCGTTCGCTCCGCCGTTCCGGGTGACAGCGCGGAAAGGCGGGACCGGGCATTCGTATTGGTGGGCGGCGGTATTTTTCCCGGCGAATGGACATCTTTGCTGCAGCCGGTCTGGAAGCGGATCCCTCTCGCGCCCGGCCCGGCGGAAGATCCCGCTTTGTGCACGGTGACCACCCTTGTCCACCCCGATAACCCGGACCTGGCCGTGCTGGTGTTGAACGCCGGAGCCCGGGCCAACCTGGAGGCGGTAGTGCGCAAACTCCCCCATTACGGCAAGTACAGTTACCTGGCCTTTATCGGCGAAACCAATATCGCCAAAGGCATCTGGGATGTGACCGCCAGTCCGCTGATCGTTTCTTTTGCAACAATGAAGTATGAAGAGGGAACAGATATAAGAAAAAAAGAATGAAGGCGAAGGCGGGGATTGTTTAAATTGTAAAAAGAGAAAGTCATCAAAGGCACAATGATCGCGCAGTTGACCCACAACCAAAGCGGCTTTAATTTTTACACGCAAAGCGACTCATGGCTTGCCTCTGTGACCAATGATGGTTACCTGGTTTCAGCAGACCTCATGAAATGGAAGATGTTGTGGAAAAAATCCCTTTCCCTCGACTTTGCAGAAAAGATCGAAAATATAGCGGACATCGCTCTTATTGACGATATAATCGTGATGGCGAGTGACCCTGGAAGACGTATTTTCCTGATTGAAGCACAAACTGGCAAACTGCACAATATCACGCGTAACGAAAGCAGAGATAACGCGGCAAACGGAGGCAGCAAACTTCGCTGACGCTTTCAATGAAGAATGGGATGAGGCTTGCAAACACGAGAAGAACTATACTCATGGGGGCAAAAAGGGTCCCACTGTTCGCATCCGGCATTCAGCAGCAGTTTGTTTTTCCCCGCGGCGGGCGGCCATATTTTTCAATTGTGATTTTTTTTTTGTTTTTATGATATATTTTCCTTTTACGGGAGGAGGGACGCATGAAAAAATTCGGAACCATGTTTTTACTGGGACTTGTTTGGGTCACGTTTTTCCAGTTGTCCTGCAAAAAGGCCAAGAGTCCGCAGGACCAGGCGTGGTATCGCTACATCAGCGCCTACACTTCGGGGGACATTTCCCGCAAGGCCCAGGTCCGGGTCCTTTTCGTGGGCAACGTCGGCACTGAGGGCCAGGATCCGGCCGAACTCGAAGACTTCCTGGAATTCAGCCCGGCCCTTTCCGGGAAAACGGAATGGAAATCGCCCCGCGAACTTGTCTTTACCCCGGACCGGGAACTGGTCCCGGGCATCCTGCATCGCGCCGTCCTGAACATCCGCAAATTCATGAGCCTGCCGCGCGAATATGCGCGCTTCGAGTTCACTTTTTCGGTGATCCGCGAGTCGCTGGCGATTGACCTGGAAGGACTCGCTCCGCTCGACGAGATATCGCCAAACCGCTTCCTGCTGCGCGGCATGCTGACCAGCCGCGACAGCCAGGAGGGCGTTGCTGTCAAAAAGATCCTCTCCGCCCGGCATGCGGGGAAGTCCCTGGCCATCGAATGGGCGCACGAGAATCAAGGGCGGAGCCACAGCTTCGTCATTCGGGACATCCAGCGCCTGGAGCAGCCCAGCCAAGTCGAGGTGAAATGGGACGGGGCTCCGGTCGGCGCCGAGCAGAAAGGCTCGCGCCAGGTCGATGTCCCCTCCCTGGGCCAATTCGACCTTCTGGAGGCCGAGGCGGTTCTCGAGCCGGCCGCGTGCGTCCTGCTGCGCTTTTCTGACCCTCTGAAAAAAAACCAGAACCTGAAGGGCCTGATTACCATACCGGGGCACGAGCCCACCTTCGAGATCGACAACAACGTGGTCCGCGTCTATTCCAGCAAGGGTTTCGACGCTGCGGTCGACGTCAGCGTCAACCCCGGCGTCCGCAATTTCAACGACCGCAGGCTGGAGAAGAATCTCAGGCGAACGTTGTCCTTCCAGCGGTTGTTGCCGCAGGTCCGTTTTGTGGGAAAAGGCGTCATACTCCCCGAGAAGGAAAAACTGACCATTCCTTTCGAGGCGGTCAGCCTCAGGTCCATCCAGGTGACGGCGTTCCAAATCTTCCAGAACAATATGGCGCAATTTTTCCAGCAGAACAACCTGGAAGGCCGGGAAAATCTCTCCATGGTCGGCCGTTTCTTGTGGCGCAAGACCGTGCCCCTCACCGATCAAGCCGGGGAAACTGGCAATTGGCGCCGCTACAGCCTGGACGTGACCCAGCTCCTGAGTGAGAACCCGGGAAGCATTTTTCGCATTATCCTCTCCTTCAACCGCGGCAATTCGGCCTATCCCTGCACCAACAACGCTGCGCCGGTTCTGGAACCCTCCCTGCAGAACCAGGACGATGTCTCCTACCGGGATTATTCCAATTGGGACTACTCCTATGATTATTATTACGAGGAGGGGAGAGACGGCTGGGCCGACCGCAACGATCCCTGCAAAGACGCCTATTACAACCCGCGCTTCAACAAAGGAGCGATCCAGGCCCGCAACTTCCTGGCCTCGAACCTCGG
>SPCN01000030.1 GCA_004525465.1 Chrysiogenales bacterium
ATGCCCAATCACTAGCGGAGATTTCCGGCGTTGCGGCCGGCTTGTCAAATGGATGCTGATTTCCTATTGCGCTTCGCGGCAATGAGCGAAAGAAAAAATAACCTTTACCCGGTTTTTTTTGCCCGTGTAAGGGTCCAGCGCAGGAAGGCCAGCAAGCTGCCGCCGCTGACCATGCCCAGGGCATAGGTCCCGGCGACGACCGCGGCGATCGGCAGCGTCACGCTCCAGCTTACAAACGAGACGGTGATCGTCTGCAGATTCTGCAGCGCGAACAGGGTGGTGACAGCGACAAGCAGGATGAGCAGAAAGAAGTAGAAGGTTCTCATGTTTCCTCCATACCCGGCAGCAGGATTATGGCGCAGACCCCCAGAAAAATCAATAAAGCCAAAAAAATCTTGACTGCATGCCCACATCGCGCTACACTCTTGCCATTATGCGCAACAGGAGAAACCGATCATGATCGTCGTGGAAAACCTGACCAAATCGTTTCGCTTGAGCAAAGAACAGAAAAAAGAAAAAGTCGCCCCCGGCGACTGCAACCATGTGGACGCCGTGGCCGGCATCAGCTTCAGCTGCCGGCCCGGCCGTATATTTACCCTGCTCGGCCCCAACGGCGCCGGCAAAACCACGGCGCTGCGCCTGATCGCCACCATGCTGCGCCCCAGTTCGGGCCGGATCGAAGTGGCAGGCTTCGACACGGTAAAGGAGGCCGGGCAGGTGCGCCGCCACATCGGTTTTCTCACCGGCAGCACCGGGCTTTACGAGCGGCTGACGCCGACCGAGATGATCGACTACTACGGCCGCCTGCACGGCATGGACGCGGCGCTGCTGGCCAGGCGCAAAGCAGACCTTTTTCGCCTGCTGGGCATCGAAGCGTTCGCCGGGCGGCGCATCGGCAAGCTGTCATCGGGCATGAAGCAGAAGGTCTCGATCGCCCGTACCTTGATCCACGATCCGCAGGTGCTGGTATTCGATGAACCAACGGTCGGCCTGGACGTGATCACCGCCAAAAACATCATGCAACTGATCCGCCAGTGCCGTGGCGACGGCAAAACCGTGATCTTTTCCACCCATATCATGGGCGAAGTGAGTCTGCTCAGTGACGACCTGGCCATCATCCACCGCGGGCGCCTGCTCTACAACGGCAGCTATGACGTTTTCATCAAGGAGATGCAGGCAAAATCGCTCGAGGATGAATTCATCCGCCGGGTAGAGGAGGCGTAAAATGAAAATGATTGCCATTATTTTCCGTAAAGAGCTGAAAGATATGATGCGCGACCGGCGTACCCTTTTTTTCATGATCATCATGCCTTTTCTGATTATTTTCCTGATTGTCAACCTGTCGATGCGCCTGGGTATGGACATGGAAAAGCGGGCCCAGGAAAAGGAATTGCATGTGGCCGTTTTATCCGCCGTGCCGCTGCCGGTATTTGTCAATCTGCTGCAGACCATGGAAAAGGTAAAAATCGATACCCAGGTGGCTCGGACCGAGATCAACCGGGCAGTGAACGACGGCCGGCTCGATTTCGCGGTATCTTTTCCGGACGATTTTTCTGAAAAGTTCGATAGCCAGGGAACGAGCGAAGTGCCGGTCTATTACAAAGCCTCCACTTCGGAAAATGAGCGAGCCCTGGGTCGCATTCAAAAAGTCCTGGAGGCATACGGCAAACAACTCCTGAACTTGCGCCTCGAGAAAAAAAACCTGACCTCTGCTTTTGTGGAGCCAATAAAAATTGTCGAGATGGATATCTCCTCGATCCGGGAAAAAATGGGCCAACGCGTCGGCGGCATGCTGCCCTACTTGTTGGTCATCTTCTGTTTTCTGGGTGCCATGTATCCGGCCATCGACCTGGCGGCCGGCGAAAAGGAGCGGGGCACCATGGAGACGCTGTTGGTATCCCCGGCCACCCGCCTGCAGATCGTTGTGGGCAAATTCCTGGTAGTCACCGCTTCGGGCATATTCACAGCGCTGTCTTCGGTGCTCTGGCTTTACCTGGTATTCAGGCAGAGCAAGATGATTCCCCCTGAAATATTGAGCGTTGTTCTCAAACTGATTGAGTGGAAGTCGCTTTTGCTGCTTTTTTCGATGATCATCCCCCTCTGCGCCTTTTTCGCCGCCATTCTGCTCTCGGTTTCGGTTTTTGCCAAATCGTACAAGGAGGCTTCGAGCATCATCGCTCCGCTTAATATGATAATCATCATCCCCGTCCTGATCGGCATATTCCCTGGTATCAAATTGAGCGCAACCACCGCCCTGATTCCCATACTTAACATCTCGTTGGCCACCAAGGAGATCATTGCCGGCACGATCTCGCCCCTGCTGATGGCCGAAGTTTTCCTGGTCCTCTTCGCCCTGGCGGCAGTGGGTTTGATTTTCTGCACCAGCTGGTTCAATCGCGAAGCAGTCATATTCCGTGGCGTTTGAGGTCAGTGATTAGTAATTGGCAAGAACTTGGCAAACGGCTTACGGCTGACGGTGTACGGTTAGAAAAAATAGAAATTCCAAATCACAAATTCTAAATTCTCAGGGAAACCAGTGGAAGTGGTAGTGATAGTTGAAGCAAAAAACCTTAGGGAAGAGCTATTGAATTTTCAATGCTTTTCTTCCTAACACGAACACTAGCAATAACACTTTTCTCAGTTGTGGCTATTTGGTCATTGGCGCTTGTTTGGGATTTGCTGCTTGGAATTTTGCCTTTTACCGTATGCCGTACACCTTAAACCGAGCTCTTCTGCCCGGTTCTCCTGGCGCAGCGCCTCCAGGGCCTTGACCAGGTCGACCATGAAGGCATTGACCGGCGTTGGCAATCCGTGTTCTTTCCCCAGCCCGACGATGGCGCCGTTGATGAAATCGATCTCGCCCGGGCGGCCGCGCCAAAAATCCTGGAGCATGGAAGTGGCGTTGTCGGAGCGGATGAAGCGGTTGACGAAGGTGGAGTCCACCTTGACCTCGACGCCTTCGGCAGCGGCCACGGCGTTGCCTTCTGCCAGGATGGCTGATTTCAGTCCGTCGAAGCGCTCCTCGGCCACCATGCGGTTGCGGGCCTGGAGCAGGACCGAGAGCGGGTTGATCACGGCGTTGACCAGCAGCTTGGTCCAAAGGTCGCGGCGAATGTCCCGGCTTTTCTCGACCTTGAGCGCCAGGCCTTGCAAGAGGTCGAAGAACGGCGAGTCGGCGAAGGCCGGTTCAACGCGAATGCCGCCGCCGAAAGAAGTGACCTGGCCGGGGCCGACCAAGGTAGCGCCCATGGCCACGATGCCGATGAAAACTTGATTGCTCGGCACGCTCAGGCCGTGCAGGGCTTTTAAGGCAAGTTTCTTGATGCCGTAGCCGTTCTGCAGGAGCAGCACCACCGTCGTAGACCGCAAATAGGGTGCCAGGCTGCCGAGAGCGCTTTCCAGGTCAACGGCCTTGACCGTGACGATCAACAGGGTGTCGTCCAGGGGTGAATCGACCACTTCGCTCGCGGCCAGGGAAACCGGGGCGTCAAGCAGGCCGTCGACGCGCAGGCCCTGCTCGCGGATGGCCCGGACGTGGTCGCGGCGGCCGACCAGGAGCGGTTCACATCCCGGCTTGGCCGCCAGGGCGGCGGCCAGCACCGAGCCGATGGCCCCGCCGCCGAGAACGACCAGGCGCGGCTTGTTCAAAGCGCTTTTCATGGAACCGTTATAGCAAAAAGAGGTAAAGAGGTAAAGAGGTAAAGAGGTAAAGAGGTAAAGAGGTAAAGAGGTAAAGAGGTAAAGAGGTAAAGACAAAGGCGAAGAATCTGTAGGGGGCTGCTTGTCCCCGCCAGGGGGGACCGCCCTTTATAAGTTCCACAGCACCAGCACAAGCAAGTTGCAATGTCCAAAATGAAGAAGATCACCCGTTAACGGTTTTGTGGGGGGGGATGAATCAAAGCCTGCGAAAGACGATTAAAATGACATTGTTTTGCTTATTGTAATTTGAAAAAAAATAAAAACGGCTTGACTGTGCGGGCGCAGAGGTTTATACAATGCAGGAATGAGGTGCTCCATGCGTATTCGTCGCTTCTTGCTGCTTCTTTTGCTGCTGCCCCTTTTCTCCTGCAACCGGGAGGAAGTCGACAACGACCTGCCGCTCCTGGAGCGGCTGCGGCAGATCCCCGGGCTGCAGGTCACGGAGATTACCTCGTTGGCGGGCTACCAACAATCCTTCCAGGTCGACATTACCCAGGCGGTCGACCACGCCGACCCGGCCCGGGGCACCTTCGCCCAGCGTTTCTACCTTTCCTTTCGCGGCGAGGCGGCACCGACCGTTTTTTACACCAGCGGCTACGGCATCGGCCGCAACTATGAGTCCGAGCCGGCCGTCCTGCTGCAGGCCAACCAGGTGCTCATGGTCCACCGCTATTTCCCCTATGCCGTCCCCTCGCCCGACGACTGGAGCTTCCTGACCATCGCCCAGGCTGCCGCCGACCAGCACGAGGTCCGCGAGCGGCTGCGCGGCATTTTTCCCGGTAAATGGGTGAGCAGCGGCGCCAGCAAGGGGGGCATGACCGCCCTCTATTACCGCTACTTCTATCCGGACGATGTCGATGCCACGGTGGCCTACGTGGCGCCGGTCATGGAGCGGACCGAGGACCCGCGCTTCCCTCCTTTCTTCGATCAGGTGGGGACGGCGGAGTGCCGGGAGAAGCTCCGCCGCTTCCAGCTGGAAGTCCTGGATCGCAGGGCGGCAATGCTCTCCCTGGTCCACGAGCACGCCCTTCTGAAGCAGTATTCCTTCGGCGTCTTCAGCGAGGCTCAGGCCCTGGAGTACTCCGTACTCGAGTATCCCTTCGCCTTCTGGCAGTACGGGACCAGCGGCGGCTGCGACGCCATCCCCGCCCCCGGCGCCTCTGACCGCGAGCTGTTCGACCACCTGGTCGCGGTCTCGCCGCTCAATTATTACGCCGACGCCGATTATCAATACTACCGCCCGCTCTTCTACCAGGCCTTCACCGAGATCGGCTACTGCCCCTTCCGCTTCGCCCATCTCGCCGGCCTGCTCCATGCCGTACCCGCCCCCTCCTACCGCGCCTTCGCCCCGCGCGGGGTGGAGATGGCCTTACGCCCGGAGACAATGCAGCAGGTCGTCCCCTGGCTGCGCCATCAGGCGGAGCGCATCATCTATATTTACGGCAAGGACGATCCCTGGACGGCGGCGGCCCTGGCGCCCGACCCCGGCCTCGACGCGCTCTATGTGGTCCAGCCCGGCGCCAACCACCGGGTGAAGATCAAGGATCTTGACCGCAAGGCGGAAGTGATCCAGGCCCTGGAACGCTGGCTGCAGATCGACATCGACGAGGCCCGGCTGGCGTCTGTGGCCTCAGAGACCGGAAGGGAGAGATTATAGATATCGGTGTACGGTTTACGGTTAACGGTTTGCGGCAATAAAAAATCCTTCATTTTATTTGTAGGGAACGCAGATCTGCGTTCCCTATCCAAGACAGAACTCCAGGGATATGGATGTTTGGGCTTTTGACTTTTTCTGCACCGTCAGCCTGGCACCGTGTGCCGTTCACCGAGCCCAGTACCGTTTCGGTTAGTTTGTTACTCGTATCTGAGCGCTTCGATGGGGTCGAGGTTGGCCGCCTTCCAGGCCGGGTAGGTGCCGAAGCCGACGCCGACCACTACGCAGAGGACGATCCCGGTCAGCACCCAGTCGAGGGGCAGGGCCGGGGCGGCGTTCAGGAATTTGCCGGCCAGGTTGCCGGCGCCCAAGCCCAGGGCGATGCCGATGATGCCGCCGAACTGGCACAGGGTGACGGCCTCGATCAGGAACTGGAAGAGGATGTTGCGTTTTTTGGCCCCGATGGCCTTGCGGATGCCGATCTCGCGGGTGCGTTCGGTCACCGAAACCAGCATGATGTTCATGATGCCGACCCCGGCGGCCAGCAGGGCAATGAAAGCGATCACGATGGCGCCCAGGCGCACGTATTGGGTGATCTGGCCCACCTGGGAGATCAGCGATTCGTTGGAAAAGATGTCGAAATCGTTCTCCTCGCCCGGCGCCACCTTGCGAATGGTGCGCATGTAGCCGATGGCGGCGTCGATGGTGCTGTTATAGGTGACGGAGCTGTGGGCCATGATGGTGATGTTGAGGCTGCGGCTGGTCTTGCCGTACTTGGTCTGGAAGGTGGAGAGCGGCGTGGCCACGAAATTGTCCCGCGATTGACCGAACATCTGCCCTTGCTCGGCGAAAACGCCGATGACGGTCAGGCGCAGGCCGTCGACCTTGACCTCCTGCTCGAGCGGATCGACGTGCTTGAAGAGCTTTTTGGCCACATCGGTGCCCAGGACGCAGACACGCTTGTTGTGATCCATGTCATTCTGGTTGATGGCCCGGCCGCTGTCGATGGCCCAGTCATTGGTCACCATGGCCTCGGGAGTGCCGCCGACCAGCTGGACGTTGGCGTTGGTCTCGTCCCAATTCGACTTGAAAAGCTTGCCGAACTGCCACTGTTCGGCGCCGACCAGTTTCGCTTCATCCAGCATCGCTCTCAGCCGGTAATAATCCTCGACATGGATGTTCTTGCGGTTGCGGATCTTGTCGCTCAAGCGGCCCTGCTGCATGGCCGGGAATTTCTGGATCTGGAAGGTGTTTTTGCCCAGTTGCGCCAACCCTTCGCTGATGGAGTTCTGCAGCATGGTGATCACGGTGCTGATGGAAATGATGGAAAAAATGCCGATGACGATGCCCAGCACCGTCAGCGAGGAGCGCAATTTGTTGCTGCGCAGCGAACCAAAGGCGACTTTCAGGACTTCCCAGAATTTCATTATTCGTACCTCAGGGCTTCGACCGGGTCCATTTTTGCCGCGGTCCAGGCCGGGGCCAGGCCGGAGACGATGCCGGTCAGCAGCGAGATGGTTATGGCCAGGATCACCGTGTTCATCTGCACGCTGGTGGGCAGGAACTTGTTGATGATCATGCTCAAGCCGATGGCCAGCAGCAGCCCGACCAGCCCGCCGATCAGGCAGATCACCGCGGCCTCGGTGAGAAACTGACCCATGATCGTCCGTTTTTTGGCGCCGATGGCCTTGCGGATGCCGATCTCGCGGGTGCGCTCCTTCACCGAGACGAACATGATGTTCATGATGCCGATGGCGCCCACCAACAGGGAGAGCCCGGTGATGAACAGGCCGACCAGCTTGATCACGCCCACGACCTGGTTGTAGTTCTCGGTCAGTCCCTCCTGCTGGTTGATGGCGAAATCGTCCTTCTCGTCGTACATCAGGCCGCGCACGCGGCGCATCAATCCGAGCGCCTCTTCCTTGGTGGCGTTTATCATTTCCGTGCTGGGCGCCCGCACCACGATGGTCACCGTATCGCGGTTGCGCCGGAAGTACTTGAAAACCGTTCCGATGGGGATGTAGACCTGGTTGTCGGGGTTAAAGTTGCCCAGCAGGGTGCTGCCCTGCTTATCCAGCACGCCGATGACGCGGAAGGGAATGCCGTCGATCTTGACCGTTTTGGCCAGGGGATCCTGCTTTTCGAACAAATGGGCGGCGACTTCGCTGCCCAGCACGGCCACGTTGCGGGCGCCGTTGCTCTCCACCGGGGAAAAAAAGCGGCCGCGCCCGAAATTGAAGTTGGTGGTGCGCACATACTCGTCGGTTGTTCCGGTCATCAGCGTGCCTTCAACGTAGTTGTCCCCGAAGAGTACCTTGTGCACGGTCAGGATGGTAGGCGCCACGGCCAGGGGCAGTTTTGCCAGTTTCTTGAAGCGCTCGAATTGGTCCATGGTCACGTTCTTGCGGTTGCGCATCAGGAAGAAGTCCTCGTTGCTGAACCAGGCGTACTTGTCGATGTGGAGATTGTCGGCGCCCAGCGAACTGATGCCTTCGACGAAGGCTTTGTCGATGCCGTTGATGGCCGTGGCCATCAGCGCCACCGAACAGATGCCGATCACGATACCCAGCGTGGTCAGGATCGAGCGGGCTTTGTTGGCGCGAATGGCATTCAGAGCGATCAGCAGCCCCTCCTTCCATTCGAACAGGTGATGGCGCACGGCTATTTCCCCCTGGCGGGGACCGTGTGGTTGGCCACCTGCTTGTCGCTTTCGACCTTGCCGTCCAGCAGGCGGATGACCCGCTTGGCGTGATTGGCAATGTACTCTTCGTGGGTGACCAGGATGATGGTATTGCCCTGTTCATAGATCTCGTGAAACAGGGTCATGATGTCCTCGCCGGTTTTTGAATCCAGGTTGCCGGTCGGTTCATCGGCCAGGATGATCGAGGGACCGATCACCAGGGCCCGGGCGACGGCCACGCGCTGGCGCTGGCCGCCGGAAAGTTCGCTCGGCTTGTGCAGCATGCGATCTTTCAGTCCGACGCTGGATAAAGCCACCTCGGCCATTTCGTGGCGGCGCGCGGCGGGGATGCCGGCGTAGATCAGCGGCAGCTCGACGTTGTGAAAGGAGGTGGCGCGGGGCAGGAGGTTGAAAGTCTGGAAGACAAAGCCGATCTCGCGGTTGCGCACCTCGGCCAGCGCGTTGTCGCTCATGTCGCTGACGTCGGTTCCCTTCAGGTCGTATTTTCCCTCGGTCGGCGTGTCCAGGCAGCCCAGGATGTTCATCAGCGTCGATTTTCCGGAGCCCGATGGTCCCATGATGGCCACGTACTCGTTGCGGTCAATTTTCAAGGAAACTCCGTCCAGGGCATGGACTTCTTCGGAGCCGACCTGGTAGATCTTGGTAATGTTCTCCAAATTGATAATGTTCATGGTTTTATTGTCCGCGCTGTCAGTTCTTTTTCTTTTCGTTTTTCGCTTTCGGTTCGAGCCTGATCTTGGCCTTGTCCTGCAACTCGCTGGAAATGGCCCGGTAGGGACCGCTGACCACTTCATCGCCCTCCTTCAAACCGGAGATGACTTCGATGAATTCGTTGTCGCTGATGCCGATCTTCACCCCTTTCATGGCCACGGCATCCTTGTCCACCACAAAGACGACTTCTTCGGGCCTGGATTGCTTTTTCTTGCTGGTCTTGCCGACGACCAATCCACCACCGGAGGCCTCCGGCTCCATCGCTTTGGCTTCCGCCTCGGAGCGGGCGGTCACGCACTGGATCGGGATCGTCAGCACGTTGTTCTTGGTCTCGACCTCAATATCGGTGTTGCAGGACATGCCCGGCCGCACCTGGGCGTTGAAGTCGTTCAAGGTGATCTTGATGGCGAAATTGACCACTTCCTGTTGCGTGCCTGCCCCGGTCGTCTTGGCGGAGTTGGCGATCTGCGTGACCAGACCTTTGTAGGTGATGTTCTTGAAGGCGTCCAGTTCGACCTTGGCCGTGTCGCCGATCGATATCAGCACGACGTCGTTTTCGTCCACGTCGACGATGGCCTCCATTTTGCTCAGGTCAGCCACGGTCATCAGGTCGGTGCCCTGGCTGAAGCCGCTGCCCAGAACGCGTTCACCCAACTCGACATTGAGCTTGCTGACCGTGCCGTCCATCGGCGCGTACATGGCGGTCTTGTTCAGGCTTTCGTTGGATTCTTTCAGGGTCGCTTGCGCCTGCTGGACAAAGGCTTTTTGGGCTTCCAGCTGGGCGAGGCTGGAGGCCAGGTCCGATTGTACCCGATCCAGCTCCTGCTTGTTGGAAACGCCTTCGCGGTAGAGCTGCTCGGTGCGCTTGAAGTTGCTCTCGATGTAATCCTTCTCGATTTTTCTCATGCCCAGGGTGGCCTGCGCCGATTCCAGGTTGGCCTTGGCCCGGTCGCGCTGGGCGATATAGGAGTCGGGCTTGATGCGGATCAAAAGCTGGTTTTTCTTAACCCGGTCACCTTCCTTGACCGGCAGTTCGACGATCTCGCCCGTCACTTCCGGGGTGATAACCACCTGGTAGGCGGGGTTGATGATGCCGGTCGCCGACACGAGTTGGGTGATGTCGCGGCGGGCGGCCTTCTCGGTCTGCACCGTGATGCCGGGGATTTTTTTGCCGCAGAAAGCGACCCTGAATATGATCAATATAAAGATGCTTCCGACCACGATCCAGATGATTTTTTTGCGTGATTTTACTTTTTTTCCGTTGGCCATGTGCCTTTTCTCCTTACTTGTTGTGGTTGGTCGCCCGCTTTATGCGGTGGGTTGACCGAAAAACGTTTCCATTTCCGTTTTTCCCACATTCCCTTATACGAAGCGAGCCCGGCTTTGGTTCATGAAATAAAGCAGGCTGCCGGGCCAAGCGCCGGACCAGGTGAGCGAATGACTGCCGGGGTCTCGACTTTTTGTCATGAGATTTACAAGGATTTGTAAAAAAAAAGCAATGCGTTTATAATTTTAGCCTTGAAAACATTGTTTGATAAGGAGTCGTGAAAATGAAAAAAACGCAAGTAAAAACCATCGCCTGGATCGTGCTGCTGACTTTTGCAGCCATGCTGCAGGTCTCGCAGGCGCCGCTCCGGGCCGCCGCAACCGGCCCGACCGTAGCCAAGGCCGAAGAAAGCAGTTTTATCGAACAGGAACAGGAGGCACCGCTCAAAGTAGCCAAGAAAAAGTTCCCCTGGCTGATCGTACTGGGGGCCGCCGTGGTGGCCGCGGCCGTCATCTATTTCGTCGTGCTCAACAAAAAGTACACCTTGACGGTCAGCCTGGGTGAAGGGATCAGCGGGACCCCTGCCGCCGGCAGCGCCCAATACAAGAAAAACAAGACCGTCAGCTATAACTTTTCATTGCAAAGCGGCTACCAGGACCTGATCGTCACCCTGGACGGCGCCCCGGTGGCCGCCAGCGGTTCCTTGAAAATGGACAAGGACCATGCCCTAGCGGCCGTTTCGACCAAGGTTGCGGTGGTGGCGGTGAATTCAACGCCGGCCGGCGCCAAGATCTATGACAACGGCGTTGACAGCGGCCAGGTGACCAACCATGTCTTCACCTACAACGCTCCCGGCACTCATAAGTACATCATCCGCCAGTGCGGTTACCAGGATTTTGAACAGCAGGAAAGCGCCGAAATGGGTATGTTAAAAACGGTGAGCGCCGCCCTGGTGCCGGGCATTTACGAATCGTTCTCGGTCCCGGCCGCCTCCTGCTGGCAGCCCTACGCCGCCTCCGAATGGACCGTCAGCGGCGGAGCCTACCGCTTTGTTTCAGCCGTCGATCAGTTCAATTACAGCCTGTACAAGTCCGCGTTCAACCAAAGCAATTTGAGCGCCGAAGTAAAAATGAAGCGGGTGATCGGAAATCCCCAAGATGACGATGCCGTGGTGCTGATCGAAAGAATGGAAGGCAGCAAGGCTTTCGGTTACTGGTTCAGTTATCAGGCCAACGGCAGTGACTTCTGGATCGTCCGTTTTGATGGTTGGGATATGTATAAAGGCAATGGAAAATTCAAGGTCCTGGGCAATGGCAAGCCGACCACGCTCGCACCCGGCTTGAACCAGTGGAACATGATTAAGATCGTGCGTGCTGGAAGCAATTACGCCTTTTATATCAATAAAACCCTGGTTAAAACCGTCGCGGACAGCACATACAATCCTCACTACCTGGCTCTGGGAGTCATGCTGGGTCGCACTAGTACCCAAATGCAATACGATTATGTCAAGTTGGATTTCACCGGCACTGCCCATCCGACGGCCGCCGCACCCGCCACTGAACCGGCGATCGTTAAAAGCTGGCCCGAACTAAATTAAAGCCGATAACGGGATCAGCCCGCCGGAAAGGCATTGCCTGCGTCAAGGCAGTGATGCGCTCTATTCGTCCTGGGGCCGGGATGATGCTTTTTTCACATAGCGTGTGAAGAACAGGTCGGCGGCGAAGCCATAGAGCAGAAACAGCAGCAGTACCGCCGCCAGCGTGAGCGCGGAATGCCAATGCCAGACACCGGGCTTTCCCTTAAGGATCAGCCAGGCAATGCTGGCGGCAAACGGCAGCAATCCCAGGGTCAGGCGCCTGCTGACCGGGCGTTGCGGCAGACGCTTGTGCAGCCAGGGCAGGGGTAAGGCAAAAAGCGCCCCGGCGATCATGCCCGCGATGAGCGGTTCCAGAGCACCGCGCAGCGTGAGTGCTGCCGTGGGGATGGCCAAGGCCCAGGCCAACAAGGCGGTGATGAGACGTCCGCTCAGGCCGAGAATGAGCAGTCCGGCGGCGGCGCCGATCCACAAGGCGTTGGCCATGGGTGCGTGATCTTTCATATTCCCCTCCTTTTGCTCATGATGAATTTTAAGGAATGCCGATTGAAATTGCAATCCGAGGATTTTTATCAGTGGTTCAATTGATGGAAAACTATTTGCATTGGCCGTTGCTTATGATTTGAAATATTTTGATTTACTAAATTCCTTTTCCAATTCTGCAAATATGTCCACCGGGTTGGTCAGGGGCATATCATTTTTCATTAATTCATATTCCAACCGTTCGGATTTTTTAATTGTTTCGATATTGGGCAATTTCGTTCTGTTGGTCGTTTCAATATGGTTTCCTTCATCGTCGACGATAATGACCTTGGGCAGGAATGCCCCTTTTCTGCCGATGAAGGCAGCCATGATTTCTACCGCATCCTCAAATTCCTGGTAGGAAGCCCGGCCCAGCGCTTCGTAGCGGACCAATTCCTTGCCGTCCCATGTGGATACAGTGGCGTAGCTTTCAGAAATTTTGGAATCTATATTGTTTTCAATATTCAGGGTGTCGTGCCCGGTGGGCATCAATAGTATTTTGCCGCCGCCTCCTTCCACGTTGGCGGCATATTTTGGTATGGATACTCCGGAAAGCCAGCCCTGCAAATGCTTTATGTAAATTTTCCCGATCTGGATCGGGGTGATGAAATGGACAATGCCTTTTTCCTTGTGGCATTGCAGCAGGTAATAGGGGTGCACGCCGATCCAGAACATCCTCCTGAATGTTTCCGCGAGTGTTTTATAATAATCATTGACATGATTCAACAATACGGTCTGATTGCGGATGGTGAACCCGTGGTCACAGATCTTTTTCACGGCCCTGGCCAGGTCTGCGGTAATTTCATGGTAATGGTTGATGTGGGTCATGAAATAGACGTACTTGTCCGTGCCCTGGGCATGCTTGTTTGCAGAAATCCTGATCAGGTCCAGCAATTCATCGGTTATGGCCATGGGCAGAACCACGGGCACCCTGGTGGCGATGCGTATGGCGCGCAGATGGGGTATGCGGCTCAGTTCCTCCAATACGTAGCGCAGGCGGTTCCTGCTTATCCTGAGCGCGTCGCCGCCGGTAACCAGGACTTCATTGATGTTTTTGTTGTAGCCGATGTAAAACAATCCCTTGTTGATTTCCCTGAGATTGACATCGATGGTGCCGTCTAATGATTTTGCCCTTTGGCAGTGAACGCAATAAGATGCGCAGCTCGTGTTTTCGGCCACAAAAAGGGCGACGCGGTTCGGATAACGCTGGTAGGCCGCGCCATAACTCCGGGAATCTTCGCTCATCGCGCCTTCGGCGCCCGTATCCGGAAACAGCAGATTCGCCGGCGTGGGCACGCTTTGCCAAAAAATAGGATCAAGCCGTTTTCTGGATTTTTCGTATGGCAGCATGACCGGGTGAAACGGATCGGCCTGCATCAGAGTGGCATAATAAGGGGTGATGCGCATCGGTTCTTTGCCCTGGCTCTTCAAGGTGCTGACAGTTCTTTCTATCTCGCTTTCCTGGAATGGGTTCAGCTTGATAACCTTTTTGAGCTGGGCCACGGTGCGTATGGAATTTTTCAATTGCCACTGCGCGTCCTGCCATTGTTCCTCCGTGACATCTTTCCACAATTCGATGGTGTTGAACTTGCGCGGTTCAAAGAATACTTCATTTATCATCTTTTTGCTTTTGAGCAATATATGGTCGTGATCTTTCCCAAAAATCCGTAAAAGACAATACTTGATAGTATTCAGAATTTTTTTCTTCAGTTCGATCATTTGTTTTTTTTTAATCTTCCGGCTGCTTGACCGGGAGATTTTTTTCCTGAATAAAATTATAAAGGATGGCGAATAAAATTACAATAGTAAATTATGCAAACCCGAAAACAACAGCGGCCGGCGGACCCGGGTCTTTCATCGCCGCCCATAATCTGCTAAAATCAGCATTAGGCCGGGCCTTTGACCACAGGGCCTGAGACCGGATGTTTCAAAAGTTCGAGGTGAACGAAAATGTATTACATCGTTGAAAGTGAAAAAAAATTCGC
>SPCN01000345.1 GCA_004525465.1 Chrysiogenales bacterium
ATCTCGCCGAACTCGGTAGCGGCCACGAGCTCGCCCTGGTCACGGCGCAGGCCGTCGATGCCGCGCATGGCCAGACGGATGTCGGCCACCCGGCCGCCGGGGCGGACGATGAAATCGTAGCGCACCGTACCGCGGTCATCGTAGACGCGCATATCGACCGCCGGATAGACGTCACGATAGAGGACTTCGCCGTAGGCAGGCACATCGGTGACCCACTTGGAGCGATCATTTCCGATCAGGTAATTGAAACGGGCGGTTTTCTGCGCCTGGCCGCTTATCTCCGGCCGGGGATTGGCATTTTCGAAATCGAGCCCGACAACCAGGCGCCGCCCCATGCGCCGGTCGGGCTGGCCGCGCTTTTCTTCGGGATCTCTTTTTTCATAGCGCAGGAAATCGAAGAAGAGGCCGCTGTCGGTCAGATGGACGGTGCGGCCGCCGCCTTGCAGGGTGAAGCGGGCGCGGGGATCGGCCTGGCCGCGGTTCTCGATGAAATAGAGCGGCAGCCGCTCCATAGCCTGAGCGGCCTGTTCGCCAATTGGCTGCACCGCCGCAAGGTTGTCTGTTTTGGTTGGAATGGCTTGGGTCTGCCAGTTGCCCGCGAATCCGGACAGGAACAACAAGCCGGTGCCAACCGCAAAAAAAGTAGTTAAAACACACTTTTTCTTCAACATGACACTCTCCTTGCGCGATTTTTTTAAAAAAGAAAATTTACTGTAAGTAACTAGAATTGTATTGTCAAGGCTGTGGCTTGATTAAATGAAAGAGCCGGGGATTTCCTTGTTGAACACCCGCTTTTAATCTGCTGCAATTGCGCCAGCCATGACAGACAAAATCCTGTCCTGGACTTTGGCCCGCAATACACCCGGCTCAGCGCCCGCCGCGTCAGGGCAGCGGGCGTTCTTTCCGAGATCCACCCTTGCTTAAGAACTGGGGTTCAGGTAGACATACTCGTATTCCATCACCGTGGTCACACCGCCGCAGTACAGGGCCAGCGCCGTGTAATTGGCGGCGTGCGTCGAGTCGCTGAAGGTGTGCAACAGGGTGTTGTTGATATAAAAGGAATACTGGCTTCCCGACTTGACGACCTTCAGCACGTTGAAATTGCTCAGGCCGGTCTTGATGGCGGCGCTGACAGTCGGACTCTTGATCGTAAAAACCGAACCGCTGGCGGTGATGAAGTTGTAGTTGGTGGTGCGCGCGATCCCGTACTGGCCGGACGCAAAATAGTAAAAGGCATAGCCGCTGGCGTTGGTCATGTCGCTGCCGCTGCCCAGGAAGAAGGCGTTGGAGGCGGTCGTGCTGCCGGCCTTGCGGTACATGCGGATGATGACCGTGTAGTTGCCGGAGAAGAAGTGGCTGTAGGCGCTCGTCGACCAGCGCGTGGCGGCACCGGAATAGCGGTACTCGCCGTGGCCGGTGTGGTCCCAGCTGGAGGAATGGTAGGGCAGCCAGCAGGCGGAGGGCGGCACTTCGAAATCCTCGCGGATCCCGGTCACGAATGAATGGTTTATGGTTTTGGTTTCGCCGAATGCAACGCTGACGCTCTGGCTGTATTCCTTGTAGCCGCAGGAATATTGCAGCAACACGTTCCTGGTCACCGCCGAGCTGTAGGTGAAGATGTAAGGGGTCACCTGGCCGCTGTCCACGTTGTTCAGAAAGATACGCGCCCCGGCCGGCGTGGAGTTGACCGCGATGTTGGCCCCTTTCAGGATTGCCGTCAAGCTATGGTTGCCCTCCATGGCGATTGTCCCGGAATTGGCAACCGGCACGTTGTCCAGCTTCACTTCCAGGTTGGAGTAGCCGCTGGCCGGCGCATAGCTGTAGGTGACATTGCTGCCGCGGGCGTGAGAATAGGTGCCGCTGTTCGGCGTCCCGACGATGTGCTCTCCCTTGCTGACCGTTAAAACGAAGGTCTTGATGGCTTTGGCCTCCAGGGTATGGTTGGCGTTCATGGTCACGGCGCCGCTGGCCGCGACCGGGGCGCCGTCCAGGGTCACGGACAAGTCGCTATACCCGCTTTGCAGGGAATAATTGTAATTAATTGCCGTCCCTTTTTCATTGGTCGATGTCCCGGCAGCGGGGGTCCCGGTGACGCCTTCACCGACTGTCACCGTCAGGGTGTATTTCTTTTTTTTCAGCACCAGGAAGTAGACTGCCGCTCCCCCGGCCACGACGACCAGGGCTGCGATCAGCCAGGGGAATTTCTTCCCTTTCTTGATGGCGGGTGCGGGCGCATCCTGTTCGATGAAGCCGGTGCTCTCATCCATGTTGTTTTCCAGCGACGAGTCTGAACTTTTTTCGGGTGCCGAGTTGGTCGGCGCCGCGGGCGTCTGGTTGGCCCAGAAGCACAGCATGAGCGTGAAGGCGATGATCACGAACATGGAAATCGGCTTGTGGCAGGAATTCAGGTTTTTCATACTCTCCTCCTTGCAAGGAACGGTTGTCTTTCTTTAACACATTATTATATTGGAAATCGCCTGAAAATCTCAACTCGGATCATTTTTTTTTTTTTTTGCAGATGAAAAATCCTGCCGGCGCCGGGCGCGGCCAATACCCTTCCCAAGCTGTCCCGGAGCCGGGAATTTGTATCCGGACTTGACCGAACCAGGAGAAATATGCGATAAAAATCGGGGAATCCCCGATTGAACACCCGCTTTTAATCTGCTACAATTGCGCCATCCATGAAAGATAAAATCCTGATCCTGGACTTCGGCTCGCAATACACCCAGCTCATCGCCCGCCGCGTCCGCGAACTGGGTGTTTTCTCCGAGATCCGCCCCTACCATTACAGCCTGAAAAAGATCCTGGCCGCGCCGCCGGCCGGCATCATCCTTTCGGGCGGGCCCGCCAGCACCACCGCG
>SPCN01000069.1 GCA_004525465.1 Chrysiogenales bacterium
CCCCGGATCGGCGCTGACCTTGATGATCAGCTCGTTGATCATGTCGGCCATGATTGGATCCAGGCCGGTGGTCGGCTCGTCGAACATGATGATGGCTGGTTCCTTGGCAATGACCCGGGCGATGGCCACCCTTTTTTTCATGCCGCCGCTGAGTTCCGCAGGCAGCAATCGGGCTATATCTGAGAGCCCGACCTGGTTCAGGCTGCGCTCGATTATCAAATCGATGGCCGCGGCATCCATATCCTTGCGATTCTTTATGCCGAAGGCCACGTTCTCGCCCACGCTCAAGGAATCGAAAAGGGCTCCGCTTTGAAAAACCATGCCAAACTTGTCCACCATGCGGTAGAGGTCGCTTTCCCTCATTTTGGTGATATCCTCACCTTCCACTAAAATGGACCCGGAATCGGGCTTCATCAGGCCGATGACATGCTTGAAGAGGACGCTCTTGCCGCTGCCGCTGCCGCCGATAATGGTCGTTGTCTGACCGGGCTCGATGATCAGGTTCACCCCCTGCAGGACCTTTTTATCGGCGAACGATTTATAAAGATCGCGGATTTCGATCATCGCAGGCTGAAGGGCAGGATCTTGGTCCAAAAGAAGTCGGAAACCAGGATGATCACCGAGGACACAACCACGGCTGTAGTGGTGGCCCGCCCCACCCCCTTGGCCCCGCCTTCGGTTTTCAAACCGAAATAGCTGCCTATAACTGCGATGGTCAACCCGAAAAAAACGGACTTGATCAATCCCGACAGCACATCCCAGATCTCCAGGGAGACGAAGAGCTGGGAATCGAACAAATTGGGATTCTGGTGGACCACCAGCGCGGCCACCAGCCTGCCGCCCATGATGCCGACAAAATCGCCGAAAAGGGTGAGCAGGGGCGTCATGATGACCAGGGCGACCAGGCGCGGGCTGACCAGGTACTTGACCGGGTTGACCCCGAACGTGAACAGGGCGTCCACCTGCTCCGTAACCACCATGGTGCCGATCTCGGCGCTGTAGGAAGCGCTGACCCTGCCGGCCAGCATCAGCCCGGTCAGCACCGGGATCAGCTCTTTGGTCAGGCTGACCCCGACCAGGGAACCGGTGAATACTTCAGCGCCGAAACGCTGCAAGCCGTAATAGCTCTGCAGGGCCAGAACGCCGCCCGTAAATACGGCCATCAAAAAAATGACCGGTATGGATTTGATTCCGTCCAGATACAGGTGGCTCTCGATCAGACGGAAGTTGAAAGGTCTCTTGAAGATCAAGGCGATCGCCTTGACCGTCAAAATGAAGATTTCGCCGCTTTTGCGGGCAAAGCTGGAGAGCGGCTGCCCGATCCTGTTCAGCCGCACTATTCTCTCTCGTGGAATTCCATATTGGCAAACTTGGTGAATTTGTCGAGGAAAGCCAGGACGATCTTTCCGGTCGGACCGTTCCTCTGTTTGGCAACGATCAGGTCGGCTTCGCCCTTACGCTCCGAGTCCTTGTCGAACTGGTCGTCACGGTGAATAAAGATCACCACGTCGGCGTCCTGTTCGATTGAACCGCTCTCCTTGAGGTCGGAAAGCTGATATTTTGGGCCTTTCTCCCTTTTGCCGCCCCTGGTTTCCGGTGAACGGTTCAGTTGGGCCATGGCCACAACCGGGATCTGCAGTTCCTTGGCCAATTCCTTCAGGGCGGCGGTGATGACGGCCACTTCATTGGCCCGGGTGTCGCTGCGGCGCAGGTTCTCGGCCGATACCTTGATCAATTGCAGATAGTCGACAAAAATGATGTCCAGGTTCTTTTCCGCCTTGAGTTTCCTGGCCCTGGCCTTCATCTCCACGATGGAAAGGGATGCCGAGTCGTCGATGTACAGTTTGGCTTTCTGCAGCTCGGAAGCTGCCAGCTCAAGGTCATGCCATTCCTTATTGGTCAGGTGGGGTTTGGCGGTGCGGATCGAGCTCATGCTGACCTTGGCATGGATGGCCATCATGCGCATCAACACCTGTATCTTCGACATTTCTATGGAATAGAAAGCCACGGCTTTTTCTTCCTTGATGGCCATGTTCACGGCGATATTCAGCGCCAACGCCGTCTTGCCCATGGAAGGGCGGGCGGCGAAAACTATCAGGTCGCCGTTCTGAAAACCGGAAGTGATGTCGTCGAGATCGTAGTAACCGGTCTTTAGTCCCTGGCTCTCCCCTCCTTTCTGGATCCTCTCGATCAAATCCATGGCCTCGGGGATCATTTCGGCGGTGGAAACAAACCCTTTTTTTATGCGGTCCTCGGAGATCGTGATGATGTCTTCCTGCATTTCGTTGAGCAGGCTGATGGTGTCGGCAGCCGGTTCCCCGCCTTTCTGAATGATGTTCCGCGAGGTTAAAATGATCTTGCGCAGCGTCGAGCGATCCTTGACGATCTTGATGTATTCCTTGATATCCAGGTTTTCCGGGATATCGTCAACCAGGGAAGTAACGAAGGCGTGGCCGCCGACAAACTGCAGTTTTTTCTTTTTTTCCAGAAAACTGGAAATAGTGATGATGTCGGCGGCGGAATCGCTGTTGACCAATTGCAGGACGGCCTGGGCGATCAGGATATGGGCATCGCGAAAAAAATCCTCGCTGCTGATCTCGGCAAAGACCTGATTGACGTAGCGGTTGTCGATCAGCATCGCCCCCAGCAGAGCTTTTTCGGCTATTTCGTCGTGGGGCAGGGCCTGGATTAATTCAAGCGCCATGGGTGCGGCTAATCCGGAGTTTCTTCGCCGTCCTTCAAAACTTCAATCTTGATTTCTGCATCCACATCTTTGAATAATTTTATCTTGCCGGCGAAAACACCCAGTTTTTTGATAGGCTCTTCGAGATGGATTTTCTTTCTTTCCACGCTGATGCCGATGGCGGCGAGTTCTTTTTCGATCTCGGCCGTGGTGACCGAACCGAACAACACATCGTTCTCTCCGGCTTTCTTTTTAATGGAGATGGACACCCCGTCCAGCTTTTGTTTTTGTTCAACGGCGGAGAGCTTTTCCAATTCGAGCTTTTTCTGGTGTTTCTTTTTCTTGCCTTCCATGAGCGCAACGTTGTGCGCGGTGATTTCCAATGCCAGCTTTCTGGGCATGAGAAAATTGCGGACAAAGCCCTTTTTCACTTCGATGATATCTCCCAGGCTGCCGACTTTTTCGACATCCGAGGTCAATATGACTTTCATGTGATCCTCTTTTTTTCTTCGGTGAATCTGAGCAAAGCCATCTGCCGGGCTCTCTTGATGGCTTTGGACAATTGCTTCTGGTGATAGGCGCAGGTGCCGCTGACCCGGGCCGGAAAAATTCGCCCGGTCTCGGAAATAAAATTCTCCAGATTTTTGTGATTCTTGTAATCGATCAGCGTGATCTTGTCTTTGCAGAATGCGCAGTATTTTTTGCGCGCCGAATAATACTTTTTGGGGGGTTTGCCGTCACTGCTACTACTTCTCATCTGCATCTGATTCCTCCTCTTTCTCTGAAAAATCTTCGCTTTCCCTATCCTCGCTGCGGCTTTCCATGGTTTTTTTGCGGATCTTGTCGATCTTGGCCCATTTTTTGGTCAGTTTGTTGGATTTCTTCAGCTTGTCATCAAGCCGCAGTGTGATGAAGCGCAGCACTTTTTCCATTTGCTTCAGGCGCCTTTCCAGGGTAGTGATGATCGCGCCGTCGACTTCGGTCTGGATGAACACGTAATAGCCTTCCAGGTTTTTTTTAATTGGAAAGGCCATTTTTTTTCTTCCCCATTCATCAAGATTTTCAATAACGCCCTTGGCTTTCTTGATGGTGGCGGTGATGGACTCGATGATTTTTTTGACTTCTTCCTCATTAACCTCGGGGGTTATGATGAAGCCAATCTCATACCTGCTATTCATTTTTCCTCCTTGTGGATGTTTTAGCCTCTTCTTTTTGAAGAAGCAAGGAGTTCTTTCTCCTGTTGAATATATTCATGGTACCGTGAATATCATTTTCCAAAATCATTTGCGCCGCTTCGGCGGCACTGACGACCCCCTCCTGAAGCTTGGCAAAGGACTGGCCCTTGAGGGGCTTCAATACATAGCGAATGATGTCCGCGGTTCTGCGAACGGGGTTGCGAATGCCGATGCGCAGGCGGGGGAAATCCTGGGTGCCGCAATGCTGGATCACCGAGCGCATCCCCTTGTGGGTGCCGGAGCTCCCCTTTTCGCGGATGCGGATGCTGCCCAGCGGCAGGTCGATGTCATCATAGATCACCAGCATATCGGAATAAGCGAACGAGAACATCGTTTGCAACTTGTGAACGGCAAGTCCGGATTCGTTCATATAAGTCATGGGTTTGGCCAGGACGACATCTTGACCGCAGATGCGCGCTTTTTTATAATGCAGGATCCTGCCCAGGCCGGCCAAAGCGATGTCGTGACGGCGGCAGATCTCCTCAATGCACATAAATCCGGCATTGTGCGGGCTTTTCTCATATATTTTATCTGGATTACCCAAACCGATGAAAACAAAAATTTATCCCTCCTTTTTGCCTTTGCCTTTGTCCTTATCTTTGCCTTTGTCTTTATCTTTGTCTTTATCTTTGTCTGTTTCCTTGGCCTTTTCCAAGCCGGCGGCGGCTTCCGGTGCGGCTTCAGCGCCTTCAACGGCTTCTTCAACGACTGCTTCCACCTCAACAACCTCTTCCTTGGCTTTGGCGGCCACGGCGCAGATCACAGTGTTGGCCAGAGAGAGGATTTGATAGGCTTCGGTTTTGGCCAGGGTATCCACCTTGATTGACTGGCCGATATGCAGGGCCGAAATATCCACGCGGATCTCCTTGGGAATACTGGTGGGCAAGCTGCGCACCAGCACTTCGCGGGAAATGAATTCCAGCAGACCGTCCTCGGTTTTGACACCGATGGGTTCGCCTTCGAGCACCACGGGCACTTCGACTTCCACGGGCTTGTTAAGGTCGATGCGGATAAAATCGACATGGATGATGTGGTCTGATAAATAATCGTACTGAATATCCTTGATCATGGCGTCGAATTTGGATTTTTCGCCCTGGGTGATACGCAGGAGCGAGTTTTCCTTGTTCTCTGATTTCAGGATGCCCTTGATGTCGCTCAGGTTCACCGCGATGGGAATGCTTTCCGCGGTGATGCCGTAAAGAATGGCCGGGATCTTGCCCTGGGCCCGCAGCCCCTTGCGGGCCTGCTTGCTTATTTCTTTTCTCAATTCCGCGTTAATCGTGATCAAATTTTCCATTTTCACCTCTTTTATTTTTACAAAAATAATTTCGAAACGGAAGTTTCCTTGTGGATACTGGCAATGGCGTCAGCGAAGAGCTTGGATACGGAAAGCACTTCGATCTTCTGGCATTCATCCGGACGGCAGTGCAAAGGAATGGTGTTGGTAACAAATATTTTTTCCAGGGGCGCCTCATTGATCCTGGCCAGGGCATTTCCGGAAAATATACCATGGGTGCAGGCGGCAAAGACTTTTTTGGCACCATTCTTTTTCAGGGCGTTGATGGTTGCGCTCAGGGTACCGGCGGTGTCAATGATGTCGTCGACGATGATGGCGTTCTTGTTCTCCACGTCACCGATGATATGCATCAACTCGGCCACGTTCGGAGCCGTCCTTTTTTTA
The DNA here is from genome assembly GCA_004525465.1 of Chrysiogenales bacterium. Taxonomy (GTDB): domain Bacteria; phylum Acidobacteriota; class Aminicenantia; order UBA2199; family UBA2199; genus UBA2199. The sequence goes on from SPCN01000069.1 coordinate 5,600, forward strand.
TCGGCGATGGCCAGGTCGGCGTTCAGCTTGCGCGCGAATAAACGAGCCCTTTCCACGCCGCCGGCGTCGGGTGAAACAATGACCAGGTCCTGCAGTTTCATCTTTTTGAAATGGGAAATGAAGACAGGCAGGGCCATAAGGTTATCGACGGGAATGTTGAAAAAACCCTGAATTTGGGCGGCGTGAAGATCAATGGTCAGGACCCGGGAAAAACCGGCGGTCTCCAGCAGATCAGCGAGCAGCCGAGCCGAAATGGCGACCCTGGGCCTGTCCTTGCGGTCCTGGCGGGCATATGCATAATAGGCGATCACTGCCGTGATGCGGCGGGCCGAGGCCCTTTTGAAAGCGTCGGCCATCAGCAGCAGCTCCATGATATGGAAATTGCTGTCCGCGCAGAGTGATTGCACGATGAATACATCGGCGCCGCGGACGTTTTCGTGGCTCTGAAAACGGATCTCGCCGTCGGAAAACACATCCAATACCGACTGACCCAGCGTGCGGTGCAGGTTCCTGGCGATTTCGCCGGCAAGTTTTTCATTGGCAGAACCTGAAAAAATCAAAAATTTATTCTCGTTTGTCATCGGGTTTTTCTGGGGCGGTAGGATTCGAACCTACGAATCTCGGCTCCAAAGGCCGATGCCTTACCGCTTGGCCACACCCCAATTCGCTCCTGATAATTTTTTCTGGTCATGGTCCGGGTCTGTATCACGCCGGGCAGAGTTCCGGGCAAGGCAGCAATTTTATTTGCCGGGCCGATAGCGAATACCGCTGAACCACTGCCTGTCATTTGCACGAGATCGCATCCTCCTCGCAACATTTTCCGCTTGATTTCCCTGATTTCCGGAAATAATTCAAAAGTAACGTTTTCCAGTTCATTTTCTAGTATGGAGAAATCGCTTCTTCTCAGGAAGAGTTTTATTTTACTGGGAAACAGGGGTTTTGTCAAGCGCCAGCGGGAAAAAATCAGCGCGGTGGAAACGCGCTGCGGCGGGATGAACAAGGCGATGGAACGGGAGCGGATTTCAGGCAGGGGGTTCAGTAACTCCCCTATCCCTTCGCCCAGAACCGTGCCGCCCAGGAGAAAAAACGGGACATCGGCTCCCAAACCTGCCGCCATTTCATTCAACTCTGCGAAAGGAATGTTCAAATTGAAGTACTGGTTGAGAAAAAGCAGCATGACGGCCGCGTTGCCGCTGCCACCGCCCAGGCCCGACCCGGGAGGGATATTCTTGCTGACCGTGATGTCAAAGCCGCTGCGCAATGGATAATTTTCATAGATCAACCGGCAGGCGCGGGCAATGGTGTTGGTTTCGTCCCAGGCCACGCTACGGTCGGAACCTTTCAGGGTGATCCGTGGAAGCGTTTTTTCCCGCAGCCGCAGTGCATCGCTCAGGTCAATGGTCTGGAAGATGGTCCGCAAGGTATGGTAGCCATCCGCCCTTTTGCCGGTGATCTCCAATCCCAGGTTGATCTTGGCGAAAGATCGCAGTTCAATCATCGCCCAGCACGCTTTCGAGGTCGGCGGCCTGATATCGGCCGCTATAATCGATGAGAATAATTTGACCCGGGCGGAATTCACGTCGGGAAATTCTCAGGGTCAGGTCGGCTGCACCACGGCGAAAACGGACCGTCTTGGGGGCTCCGGTTCTACTGTCGTTTTTCAGGGAAACCGAGATCCCCTTGCCATCGAGTTTGCTTTTGGGGATCCGGCCTTTGACCAGGATCTGCTTTAAATCATCCAGGGTCAGTTCAATGCCCCACAGCCGCTGCAGCAGTGAAACGAACTCCCCTTTCCAGAATATCTTTTTGGCAAAATTGAGCAGCACGGCTTCTTCACCGGCGGCATTCAGTTCCAGGCCTACCTGATTGAGCGGAGTAAAAAAAAGGAATTTAGCGTAACGATCATCAAAACGCCAGTGAATCCTGCCGTTTTGTTTGCTTTCTCCGTCGTTGAAATTGAATTTGATGCTCAGGGATTGAAAATAAGGCCCGGCCGGGGGCCTTTGCGTGATTTTGGGCCTGACACAGGCCAGACAGCACAATATAAAAAGCAAGCTTAACAATTTTCGCGGCATTCGGCCTTATTTTAGCATAATTAGCTTGTTTTTGCCCTTGTTTCAGGCAATCAAAATTTAGTTGGGTATTCGCGGACTATTAACCAGGCTAAACCTTAACCAAAAAAACCCTTTTTTGCAATTATTTTATGATTTTTTCCTGAGATATTACAAAAAATTCCAGGACTGAATATATTCAGAAGCGAATTTCGACGCCAACGCCGAGGTCCAGGCCTCCGACCTTGAACTCCACGTCCTCGTGCGTCATCTTGCAAGTCGACCAGGCCAGGAAAAGGCCGACTCCGATGGTATCGGTCAAGCGATACATTCCACCGCCTGTGAATATTATCCCCAGCGCGTTCTCCTTCACCGTCCCCAGGGACGCCTCCTCCTTGAAAAAAACTTCCTGGATCCCGGCTCCCACGTGCAAGCGGACTTTTGCCCCGGCAGGGATCTCATAGCGCACCCCCAGGGTCAACGGCATGATCCACACCCGGGTCTCCTCCTCCGTCACCGTAAGCCCCCCGCTTTTGTGCACATAGTCCAGCCCTGCCCAGATCGAGACGTTCTTGGCAATGTCCAGCCCGCCTTCGAGCCCGAACTTCGCCGAACTCCCATAGACGTCCCGGAAGATCGCATTTTCTGATGAAAATGACGACCCCTTCAGTTCGACCCGGAAGCCGGCTGCCAGGGCCGAAGATGCCAAGAATAAAAAGCCAATGCCGATCAACGCTGTTTTCTTCATCTTCGTCCTCCTCACTGGACCGCGATCTCAACCATGTCGCTCTCCCAGCCCTGGCTGTCGACCGCCGTCACCCCGAAGCGATAGGCCTTGGTTGCCTGGAGCCTGCGGACGATGTACTCATATGTCCCGGCCGCGACGTCGGCGATCGTTGCCGCCTGCCCGTTCTCGATCCGGTAGATCCGGTAGCTGATCATTCCGGCGTTCTCGGGGTTCGGCTGCCAGCGGAGCCTGGCTATATATTCGATCAGCGATACATTCCGGTTCACCAGTTTTTCTGCGGTCAGATTGAGCGGAGCCTTGACCACCCGGGTAAAGTTCGCCTGGATCGTTTTGTTGCCATCAATGACCAACGATACCGGGTTGGCCGAGCCCGAAGCGTCACCGCTCCAGCTTTCAAAGCGGTAGCCGGTTGCAGCTGTGGCTGAAACACTGACCGCCGTGCCCTCATCATAAGTGTACGTGCCGGGCACGGGGCGTGTCGTCCCGCCAGCGCCGGCGGTAACCGTCAGCGTATATTGGCGGACGAAGTTCGCGGTCATCGTCTTGTTGCCGTTCATCGTTACACTAGTGGGGTTGGTCGTGCCCGAAGCGTCGCCGCTCCAGTTCTTGAACCGATATCCCGCCGAAGCCGTAGCCTGGACGCTGACCGAGGTGCCTTCGACATATGTATAGGTCCCGGGCACGGGGTTGGTCGTCCCGCCAGCGCCGGCTGCGATCGTGAGCGAATAAATGTTCTTCACCATGACACTTACGGAGTCCGAGTCATTGGCTGAATCCGGATCGCTCTCGTTCAGCGCCGACACCGCGGCCGTGTTTGTCACCATCCCTTTTGCTGCCCCGCTTACCCCGATTTGCAGGGTAGCTGTCGCGCCGTTGGCCAAGGTGCCGATATCCCAGATTCCAGTTCCTGAAGTGTACGTGCCCGTCGACGCGGTGTATGAGTCATAGGTCAGGCCCGCGGGAAGCGAATCCGTAACCTTGAGTCCCGAAGCGGTCGCCGGTCCGTTGTTCGTCGCCGTCACCGTGAAGTTGAATGTCTCTCCGACCTTGGGCTCCAGGTTATCGGTCGTCTTCGTGACCGCGATGTCGGCTTTATCGCTGATCTTGGTGATGAAGACGTCTTCCCCACCCTGGTCTGCCTGGTACTGTTTCAGAATGGGGAAATTCGCGCTATACGTTTGTCCGGTTACATAGGCATTGCTGCTGTTGTCCACCGCTATTCCTAAGCCAAGATCATCGTCATTTCCTCCCAAGTAGGTGGAGTAAACCAGGCTGGCAGGGCCGCTCTGCATCGTGTCGATCTTGGTCACGAAGACATCAATGTTCCCCTGATCTGCCTGGTAC
>SPCN01000107.1 GCA_004525465.1 Chrysiogenales bacterium
GTCTCCATATTGGCCAGCGCCTGTTCCAGTTTGCCGTTCCTGGCCAGGACCAGGGCATAATTGAAGAAGAATTTCCCCTCCGGCTTTATGGCTGCGGCCCGGGCCAGCATCTGCTCGGCATCGGCCAAACTCCCATAGCGCGTGTTCAGCAATGCCACCTTGAGCAGCAGTTCGGGCTGGCCGGAGGCCTCTTCATTTTCCAGCAGTTGGTTGTAGGCCTCCACAGCCTGCTCGTACTTTTTTATGGTGATCAGCAATTCGGCGTACTTGATGCGCAGGGACACGTTCTGCGGTTCGATGCCCAGCGCCTGGGCGAAATATTCGGCCGCTGCGGCGGGGCGGTTCTGCTTCTCCCTGATCTCGCCCAACAAAATCGTGGCCCGGGTATTGCGTGGGTTTTTATCCAGGATCTCACGGCAGCGCTTTTCGGCCTTATCGTATATTTTCATGTCGAACAAAGACAAGGCCAGGGTCTGTTTGAAGTTTTCGACATCCGGAAAAGTGTCGATCGCCTGCTTCAGGATATTCAAGGCCGCGTTGAAGTTGCGCTTGGACATGTATATCTTGTATTGCAGATTGAACACATGCGGCATCTTCAAACCGGGATTTTCGGCCAGCAGCTGCAGCAGCCCGCTTTCCGCCGCCGCTGTCTTTTTCTGGCTGAGCAACTGGCTGATCTCCTTCAGGCGCGCGTCGATCAGCACGCCTTGCTTGGGATCGAGGGCCGCGGCCGCCTGGCTGGAAAAGGCAGAAATGTATCCGAGGGCCTGCAGCTGCTCCTTATCGCCGGCGCTCAGTTCGCGCCGCGTCTCGCCACTGCTCTGGGAATGGTCGACAATGAACTTGGCCAGGCGCTTGTCCATGTCCCGGGCGACGATGTTTTTGCGCAATAACAGATTTTGCTTTTCACTGCGATCGGCATCCAGGTCATACAGTTCGGGGTCGGGCAGCGAAATGTATTTGTAATTCCGGTGCAGCAGCCCGGTCAGCGGCGCCCAGTTCATCTCTTCGCGACCGTACAGGCTTTCGAAATAGAATGTCCGCTCCTCTTTTTCGGAGCCGCCTTTGAGCAGGGAGCGAAAACTGCGTCCCTGTACCGCCCGCGGGATCTCAAATCCAAACAGGTCCAGCACCGTGGGCATGACATCGACCAGCCCCACCCTGGCAGCCGCCGTCCTGGCCTTGCCAAAAAGCTTGGGAGCGTAAAAGATAAGCGGAACCCTCAGGGCCTCCTCGTAGCAAAAGATGCCATGGCCCTGTTCCACATGTTCGCCGAAGGCTTCGCCATGATCACCGGCGATAATGACCAGGGTGTGTTCCAGCAGTCCGCGCCGGCGCAGGTCCTCGATAACGCGCCCTACCCAGACATCGGTATAAGCGATCTCACCGTCGTACAGCCCCTTGCTACCCTGGGGGAAGCGCTTGGCGAATTCCAGGGGCGGCCGGTAAGGGGTGTGCGGGTCGTAAAAATGCAACCAGTAAAAGAAAGGTTTATTGTTCTGCCCCAGCCAGGCGCTGAACTTTTCATGGACCAGTTCGGCCGGGATCTCCGATTTGTAATTGCGGATCATTTCGTGGGTATCCAGGCTGTCGTCGTAGAGTGAAAAGCCCTGATTGACTCCGAATTTGGACAGCAGAACAAATGAGGAGATTACCGCCCGCGTATCGTAACCCCTATCTTTCAAAACTTCGGCCAGGGTGACCTCGTTTTCGGGCAGAAAATAACTGCCGTTATTGCGCACGTTGTTGGCAATTGGGTAGCGGCCGGTGAAAAGGGCGGAATGGGAGGGCAGGGTCAAAGGCACGGGTGCGTAGCCGTTATCAAAGCGGATACCCTGACTGGCCAGGAGATCGATGTTTGGCGTTTGGGCCGTTTTGTAGCCATAGGCCCCGATATGGTCGGCCCGGGTCGTGTCCAGGGTGATGATGAGAACATTCCATGCCGTCCCGGTTCCGCCGCGGCGCAACAGGAAAAAAAGACCGCTGGCGGCCAGCAGCAACACGAGGATGACCAATAATTTTCTTTTGCTCATGCTTGATTTAACTCCGTTTTCCCTGCCAAGGGCTCAAAGGCGGCCCCGGTCATTGCCCGGCCGCTGCGGCAAGCAGGCGCCGCAACACGGCGCGGTCCGCGGCAGACAACAACTTAAGGTATTGCGCCTGCAGCCGCTGCAGATAATCGTTGGCCTCGGCTTTTCGTCCCGCGGCGATCAAGGTGACCGCGATATTGAAATAGGCATCGCTAAAATCGGGCTGCAACTCCAAAACTTTCCGCCAGTCTGCGAGCGCCGGCTCAACCTGTCCGGCAAATTTGCATGCAGCGCCCCTGCCGTTGTAGGCCGCGACCGATTTCACATCCAACTCAATGGCCTTGTTGAAAGCGCTGACGGCCTGGGCGCGCAAGGGTTCGTCTTTTGCCGCCACAAAGCGGGCCAGGTATAAGGCGCCCAGGTTAGCGTAAACCATGGCATTTTGCGGATCCAGGGCCAGGGCTTTTTCGTAAGCCTCATAAGCCTTGCCGAAATTTTTCATGCGAAAAAAAGCGACCCCCAGGTAATTCCAATTGTCGGAGTCGGCCGCATCAGCGGCCAGAACCTCTTTGAGCAAAACCACGGCTTCATCATAGCGGTTTATTTCAGTCAAGAAAACACCCAATTTCGACTTCAATTCCATGCTGTCCGGTTTCCTTTGCAGTCCCTGGCGCAAAATATCCACGGCGGCCTGCGGCTGCCGCAGATAATGCAGGGTGTCGGCCAGGTGGGCATAGGAGCCGATGTCGTCCGGCTTGCTGGTGAGAACCTGCTCGTACAATTCCCGGGCTTCACGATATTTTTTCTGGTTGAACATTTGGTTGGCGCTGCGCAGTTTGTTCTGGATGGGCAGCAGTGTTTTCAAGTCATCATCACGGGTGAAAACCGCCTTTTTCTCAACCTTGATCCCGGCCAAGTACCCGAATGAGCGCAGTCGCCGCAATGTTTCCGCCGGCAAGGTCAGGCGCGCCGCCGCCGTTTCCTTCCCCGACATCTTGTTTTTCAATTGCGTCAATTGCCGGTTCAGATCGGAAAGCTTGCGCGAGGAAATGATGTTCTTGGTTTCCTCAAAGTCCCGTTTGATATCGTAAAGCTCCTTGATAGGCAGGTCGATATATTTCACTTTGCCGTCAATGAATCCTTCCAGGGGCGCCCAGCCTTTGCTTAAAAAGGGGCCCTTGGATTCAATATAGACCGGTCTTTCCGTTTCCTGCCGGCCATTAAGCAGGGGCAGCAGCGACCTGCCCGTGAGCCCGGGCGGAGGAGCGCTGCCCAAAATATCGCAAACCGTGGGGAAAATATCCACATGGGAGACAAGGGTTTTTACGGTCCCGGGCCGGGCCCCCGGCCGGCAAATGATCAGCGGGATATGGACCGTGGAATTGTAGGCAAAAAATCCGTGCTCGAATTCCCCATGTTCACCCAGGGCTTCACCGTGGTCAGCGGTTATGATGATCAGAGTGGAAGCCAGGCGGCCCGATTTTTCCAGGAAGGAAAACAATTTGCCGAGTTCGGCGTCAACATAGGCGATCTCGCCGGCATAGGGATCGGCACTGTAGAGCTTGTCAAAGGGCGCCGGCGGCGCGTAGGGGAAATGGGGGTCCCACAAGTGCAGCCAGCAAAACCATGCGCTCTTTTGGCCCGCTATCCATTCCTGAGCCAAGGGGACGATTTCCGCGGCCAGGAAAGTGTCCTGGTTCAAAGGTTCACGATAAAGGTCGAATCCCTGATCGAGTCCCAATGTCCTGCTCAGCACAAAAGAGCTGACAAATGCTGCCGTGACGTAGCTTTGGCCCCGCAGCTGCTCGGCCAGGGTGAAAAAGCGTTTGTCGAGACAGTATCCGTTATTATCGGCAACGCCGTGATACAAAGGCGTGTAACCGGTAAGGATATTGGCATGAGCGGGCAGGGTCATGGGCGTATGCGAAAAAGCCCGGGTAAAAACCGAGCCGCGCCCGGCCAGGCGGTCGATATGGGGAGTCAACTGCGGCCTCACCCCATAAACGCCGATGTGGTCGGCCCGGGTGGTATCAAGGGTGATCAGCAGGACATTGCCAGCCGTCTCGCCTGCTTGGCCGCTGGCCGGAACAAGGAGGAGGAGCAAAAATCTCCATGCTGCCCAAAAAAGAAAAATCGGCTTTCTCTTCATACTGGGTATTATAGCACAGCCAAAACAGGTTAAAAAAAAACCCCCTCCCCAAGTTAGGGGAGGGGGTCTCTTTATCGGGTTTGATCGCTCAAACCCCAGTTTTGAGTTGCAGCTTTAGAAGTTGAGGCGGAAGCCGAACTGGAAGTTACCCGGGTTGGTGACCATCTGGATTTCGTCCTTGTTGGGTCCGATGGTGTTGTCCAATTTCAGGGTGGCCTGCTTGTTGGTCACGTTGTACCAGTCGACGAACAGGGTGGCGGTGCTGTTGTCGGAAATTTTGAACACCTTTTCCAGGCCGAGGTTGAGGATGGCAAAGGTCGGCAGACGGTCGTCGCCGAACTTCTTGCCGCCTTCATAGAAATAGGTCCAGCCAATGCCGCCGGGGAGATAGATGCGGGTGCGGTAGGGAATAACATAGCCTTCGCGGGCCTGGAACACAGCGGAAAGGTTCAGCCCAAAGGGCAACTGGTAGAGGCCGGAGAGCTTGAACATCCAACGCGAATTCACGTAGATGCCGGTCATGCCGGAACCGCCCGACTGCGGGGCGACCACGGCTTCATTGAAGAAGTCGAAATTGTTCTGATCGAAGTGCTCGCTGCGATCCATGGTACTCATCCAGTCAGAGTAGGTGAAGGAGGCGTCGGCCATCCACTTGTTGGACATCTTCTTGGTGAAGACCACGTTCACGGCCATGTACTTTTCGTAGTCCTTTTCATAGTTGGTGTAGTAGGTGCCGACTGGTCTCACATAGCGCAGCCACTTGGGCACCTGGGTGTCGCCGACGGTCTGGGTGCCGGACTGGTACCAGTTGGCCGCGGTCTCGATGGCGCCGCCGGGCAGGATGCCGATGGCCCGGGTCAGGTTGTGGCGCTTCTTGTAAAAACCGGCAACGCTTATGGCGAGGTCTTCGCCCAGGGCCTTTTCAAAGGAGAGGGTCAGCTCGTCGAGCAGCGGCGTGTTGTAATCGGCGTTGTACTGCACCCTTCTGATCCCCTGGGTGTAATCGACCAACTGGGTGTTGGTCCAGGACTGGTAGCCGCCGGAGTAGCCGGGACCGTAGGCATAATAATACCAATTGAATACCTCGTTCCACTGGGGTGTATCGTCATTGTTGTTGTCGTACCAGTAGAAATCGGTTTCACGGCGCGGCACGAGGTTATTGGCCAGTTCGTTACCGCTCTGCGAACCGTAGCGGGCCACGGCCAGCTTCAGGACGTTCTTGCCGTCGCCGCTGATGTCATAGGTCAGCGAAAGTCTGGGAGAAATCGTCGTCCAGGATACCGGCACGTCCATGGCGGGAATGTTCAGGTCGCCCATGGTGGCGGGCAGGAGCTTTTCCTTGTGGTGCGTAGTGCCCGGTTCGTACCAGTAAACCCCTTTCTGCAGGTAGCTGTTAAGAGATCCGCTTTCCTTGTCGTAGCGCGCGCCAAGAGTGACATTAAGTTTGCCGAAGGTGGCGGTATCGGACAGGTAGAATGACGTCCTGTTGAAGCCCACGTCGAGGCCCCAGTTGGGACAGAACCAGACCTCGCCCCACGGTTCGCCCTGGGTGTACTTGACCGCGATTCTCTGGTTGGGATAGAGTGACTGCGAAGTGGTGGTGGCATCGACGTAGTCCACGCCGAAGCGGATCTCGTGGTCGGCGCCGAGGATGTTCTCGGCAAAATAGTTGCCGTTCAAAGACAAGTTGATCTGGTTGCGGTTGGTGATGTAATGGTAGGTGTTGTTCAGCCATTTATAGGGTGAAAATAAATAGAGCCAGTCCGTACCCACGTGGTCGCCTTCCGCATTGATCGTGCCGCCGCGGGGGTCGAGGACGAAGCCGCCATCGGTGTAGGCCACCTTGGCGTCGAGCATCAGGTTGCCCAGGATCTGCTGTATGGCACCGTAATAGACCCAGCCGGGGCCGTCCTGGTCGAACAGCGAGCCGTTGTTCTGCTGGGCGGCGGAGAGCACGGTGCGGCCCCATTTCTTCTTGGCATCGTGGGTGAGGTTCAGGTCACCGCTGGTGTTGCCGAATTGGAAGTTCATCTTGGCGTAACCGGAAAGGAGCCAGGTGGCGTCTTCGTCACCGGTGATTTGCCGGCCGTGGATGTCCTGGATGGCGTAGGAACCCATGAAAAACACATGGTCCTTAACGATCGGGCCGCCGAAGTTCACGCCGTACTGGTAAAGGCGGTTGATGCCCGGGGTAACGTATTTACTGCGCGTCATGTAGGGGGTCAGGTCCTGCTTCATTTCCCAGGCTTTGTCCTGCACGTACAAATGGAAGTCACCGGCGAAGCGGTTGCCGGCGCGCTTGGAAACGAAATTCAGCTGGACGCCGCCGGTCTGGGCACCGATGTCATTGGCGCCCACGGTGATCTGCATCTCTTCGTAGGCATTCATGTTCAGGTAGGCGGGAGCGGCACCAATGGCGGAGGGGTCGGTGATGTTGGCGCCGTCCACGTTCCAGGTCGTGTCATCACTGGATGCGCCGCCGGCATAGAAGCTGGATTGCTGGCCGGACTCGTTGCCGCCGACGTCAACGCGGTCAACCATCATGCCCGGAGCCAGCGACAGGATGGTGAAGGGGTTGCGGGCCGTGGGCAGGGACTGGATCATTTCCTTGGAAATGTTCACGCCCACCGAGGTTTTCCTGGTATCCACCACGCTGGCCTTGGCGGTAACGACCACCTCTTCACGGATGGTGGTGGTTTCCATCGGCACGGTCAGGGTGACGTTCTTGCCGACGAACAGGCGGATGCCCTTGCGGATGATGGTCTTGAAACCTTCGAGCTCAAACATCAGCTCATAGTTTCCGGGAGACAATTTCAGGAACCTGAAGTTGCCTTCTTCCGAAGTGACCGTTGTTTTCTTGCCGATGACGTCACCGGTGATGGTGATCGTCACGCCGGGAATGGAGGAACCGTCAGGAAGCACAACCGTACCGTAAATGTCGGCAAGTTGTACTTGGGCCACGGCGACTGAACTGATCAGTGCCAGGGCTGCAAAAAGTAGCACGAGTTTTTTCATTCGTACCTCCTAAAAATTTTAGAGACACTTTTTTTAAGCAATAACCGTGCCATTTGCAGTATGCCCTTGATACAGGCATTGACAGCAGCAGCCGGTACCGGAATTCAAATATTTGGATTTGGCGACTGACTGAATTCAATAATTTGAATAGCCGACAGCCTGGTCAAGCTCTATTCTTGACTTCACAGCCGCAAAAACCTATAATATTTTTTTAAGGCGAAATACAATGGCCAAAA
>SPCN01000023.1 GCA_004525465.1 Chrysiogenales bacterium
CCAGGGGAGTTTGAGCCCATGAACGCAGACCCGCAAAAAAAGTCCCGCCTCAGAAAACGGCTGTTCATTTTGGTCGCCGTAATCCTGGGGCTGCTGGCCGTTAACGTGGCCGTACCGCGGAAGAAGGTGCCGCCCTACGTCAGCGCCCGCACCCTGAAAGACCTGGCCGAGCTGGCCACGGTCCAATACAGCGTGACCAAGATCGTTTCCTACAAGGACGTGGCCTGGTACGGCGACCGCAAGATCCTCTTTGAAACGGCGGCCACGGTCAAGGCCGGCATCGACCTGAACGAATTGGCCGACCAGGACATCAGGCTTGAGGGCGACAGGGCGGTGACCATCTCCCTGCCCCGTCCCAAGATTCTCCTCTTTAACATGAAGCCGGAGCATATGCGGGAAATTTTCAACGAATCGGGCATCCTGCGCAGCAACTTTTCCAACCAGGAAAAGGACGGCCTGCTCAGCCAGGGGGAAAAGGACATACGCGCCAAGGTCGCCGGCATGAACCTCCTCGAGCGGGCAGCGCGCAATGCCCGCACCTTGATCGAATCGTGGCTGACAAAAACGGGTTTTAAAACCGTGAACATCGTGTTCAAGGGAAAAGGGGGACGGCCATGAAAAAATTCCTGTCTCTCCTCAACCTCATCGCCCTGCTGGCCATCCTGCTGCTGCTCTACAGCCCCCTGGCCAAGATCGGCCTCCTGCCTTCGCTGCCCTCTCTCTTTCGGAGCGGCACCCCGAAGATCGAAGAGACCCCGGCCATCATCCAACAGGTGAAGAACATCGCCCAGATGTTCACCCAGACCTTCTACGACGAGTATGTCTACGACACCGGCGTCATGCGCACACCGCCCTTCAACGCCAACAAGCGGCTGATCTTCATCGCCAAGGGCGAGGTGATCGCCGGCTTCGACCTGTCGGAACTGAACGAAAAGTCGATCATCCGCCGCGGCAAATCCATCGTGGTCAAGCTGCCGCCGGCCCGCATCCTGGACGTGGTCATCAACCCCAGCGGCTTCGAGACCTTCCTCGAGGAGGGGGAGATCACCTTCGAGGAGAGCAAAAAATTCCGCGAGGACGCCCGGCGCATCTTCGACCGCAACGCCCGCGAAAAGGGCATCCTGAAAAATAGCGCCGCACAGGGCCGGCAGATGCTGGAAAAATTCTTCCGCCTGCTGGGCTTCGAAACGGTGGACATCATCATTCCCGAAAGCAGATAATTAAAATAGGAGAAGCGAGTGAAAACTAAAAATCAAATCTTTTTGTTTCTGGCCATTCTGTTTGCTGGCGCGGGTTTCCTGGCGGCGGGCAGCAGCTACCCGGTTATTTCCGAAGGAGTAACCCTGCAAACGCCGGTACCTTTTTCTGATGCCGTATCCATCGGACTGGATGCGTATTCGTGCCTCTATCCGGCCGGAGCCAAGCTCGGCAGTGAAGAGTTCGAGATCACTTTTGTCTTTTTCAGCACCCAGATGCAAAGCGATACCGGGTTCAGCGCCCGGGAGATGCACGACTACGCCCGGAGCACCTTCCTGGGATTGGGCATGCCGGCCAAAGAGAACAAAACCCGGATGTTTGCCGGCAAAGAAGTCAAGGGTGACGTGGATGCGACCTCCATCCCGCGCCCGGCCATTTGCGAAAGCTACCTGCTTTCCCTGGCCGACGGCCGCAAACTGGCTCTGGCTTTTAAAGCCGCGGCGACCACGGATAAAAACCTGGCTGAAAAGATCATCGCTGCCGCAGCGCAAACTTTCAGCGAAAAAAAATAAAAAAATCATTGACTCTCCCCCTGGGGCAGGCTTTACACTGGCAGCAAATCCCCTGAGGAGGTTTATCATGAAGGGAAAAATCGATTTCAAAAAAGAGTACAAGTATTTGTTTTCGGCCGCGGCCAAGGAGCCGCAAAAAGTGGCTGTGCCGGATTTCAAGTATCTGATGGTTGACGGTCAGGGCGATCCGAACACGGTGCCCGAATTTCCTGAAAAAATCCAGGCGCTTTACAGCCTGGCCTACACCGTGAAATTCATGCTCAAGCAGGACCGCCGGACGCTGGGCGGCCGGCAAACCTTTTTCCCTGTATTACGACGACGAATACAAGGAGGAAAACGCCGCCATCGAGGCCTGCCTGGAAGTGCAAAAAGAGATCAGTAAAGCCGGGGTCTCCTGTCACCGACTGGTCGGGGGCAAAGCGCTGACCCTGATCCATTACGAACCCTACGAGGAGCTGGGTCGCAGCTACCAGCGGCTCTACGAAGCCTGCCGGGAAAAAGCCCTCGAGGTAGTCCTGCCCATCCGCGAGCAGTACCTGAAAGGGCCGGGCCTGATCTTCCGCGGCAATCCCAGAAAGTACGTCACCAAGCTTATTTTCCAGGTCCAGTCCTGAAAGTTTATTCATTTTATCTATTGACTTTTCATATTGGACTTGCTAAAAAAGCCTTGTTGGAAAAAGCAAATAAAAAACAGCAATTAGGTGAGAAAAATGAAATTTGCCCCTCTTCTATTTTTGATAATGACATTCCTGGCCCCGATTGAAGCTTGGTCGCAAACGAGCTGGCTGCCCGCCGATATCCGCCTCGATACCGGCGGCCAACCGCTGAACAAGGAATCCAACGACCCGCAAATGGCAAGTTCAGGAAATCGGGTCTACGTCGTCTGGACAGACAGTCGCGACTATTCGGACATTTATTTCAACTACTCCAGCGACAACGGCCGCCACTGGCAAACACCGGACCTGAAGATCAACCACAGCATCGGGGCGAATGCATACTCACCGGCCATCGCTTGTTCCGGAGCCAACGTCTACGTCGTCTGGACCGACAATCGCGATAGCCTCACTGGTCACAACATCTATTTCAACTACTCGACCGACGGCGGCGTTCATTGGCAGGACGAGGATATCCGCATCGACCATGGCAGCGGCGTCGCCGATTCAAGGAATCCCAAGATATGCACCGTCGACAATCATATTTATGTTTTTTGGGATGACGACCGCGGCGGCAGCACCGACAATATCTATTTCAACCGCTCCAGCGATGCCGGCCTAACCTGGGAAGGCGCGGACACCCAGATCGATGCGTTTTCCGGCCCCAGTCCGGTTCCGGCTTATTTGCAGGTCGGTTGTACCGCTTCCCAGGTCTACGCCGTGTGGCGGGGAAGCCTCTCCGGTTCGCTCAACATCTACGCGAATCATTCATTGGACAACGGCGCCAGTTGGCCCCAGGCGCAGCGCATCGACACTCCCGGCGGCCCGTCGACGGGATGTACGAGTCCCGCCCTCAGCTGTTCCGCTACCCATGCTTTCGCCGTCTGGCAGGACGAGCGCAACGGTTCCAGGGACATCTACTTCAACCGCTTCACCGTCAGCAGCGCCAGCTGGCAGATAAGCGACACGCATATCGACCATGTTCCGGACGGCAGCAACGCCTATACTCCCCAGGTCGCCTGTTCCGGAACCAGCGTCTGTATCATCTGGTCCGATAACCGCAACGGCAACGACGATATCTATGCCAACCATTCCAGCGACAATGGCGCCAATTGGCAAGGCAGCGATACCCGCGTTGACCTGGGCACCGCGGCCGGCGACAGCGGCTCCTGGGGGCCCAGGATCTGTATGTCCGGCAGCAACGTCTATGCCGTCTGGGATGACTTGCGGAATGGCGCCGAAGACATCTATTTCAACCTCTCTGCCAATGGCGGCGCCGATTGGCGTAGTTTTGACACCCGTCTCGACAGCGGCGATCCGCCCGGGGAGCACGATTCAAAATATTCTCAAATATCATGTTCACCGACCAGTGTTTATGTCGTCTGGGTGGACTTTAGACAGCCATTTCCCGAATTCGACATCTATTTCAACGCCCTGCTGGAAGCCCACCCAATTGCCAATGAATTGCCCATAGCCATGATCAGCGGCTCCTCGACCTATTGTCTGCCCCCAAAAACTGTGAGTCTCGACGGCTCGGGCTCGTACGACAGCGACGGCTCCGTCGCCGTCTACTCCTGGCAGCTGACCGCAAAGCCGATCGGCTCCGCGGCGGCGCTCTCTGCCGGCGACGCGTCCGCCGTCACCTTCAGCGCCGACCTGGCCGGTCGCTACGTCGTCACGCTGCAGGTGCAGGACAACCTCGGCGCCTGGAGCGCGGTGACTTCCGCGACTGTCACGGTCTCGGCCGGCGACCCGCCCGGGCTTGCCATCCAGGGCTTGCGCAAGCAAGAACGGGCCTGGATCATCCGCAAGGACTACGTTGAGCTGACGTTGAGCACCACCCCGCCCGCCTCGGACTGTGTCCTGGCCATTTCAGGCTACCGCCTGCTGCGCCGCCAGGGCCAGGGGCCCTGGGTCACGATCAAGGAGATCGCTCTCGAGGAATTCACTCTGCAGAGCAATATCCTCATCTTGATCATCACAGATAAATTCCTCGAAAAGAACGCCGCCTATACCTATCGCCTGGCCGCGCTGGACGCCAACGGCCAGGAAGCGGCCGCGACCGAAATCACTCTCTAAGGAGCACCACGATGAAAAAGATCTTATTGCTGGTCCTGGGAATATCTTTACTGGTCACAGCCTCTTGGGCCAAGGGCTTCTCCCTGGCCCCGACCATCTCTTACCTGGGCAAGGACGATGCCGGCTTCAAGGAGGTCTACGGCTCGGGCGGCATCCAGCCCGGTTTGCGCGCCGAAGCCGTGGTCTGGAAGGGACTGTCCATCTACGCCTCCTACGGTTATTTCAGCAAGAAAGGGACGACCCCGGTCCTGGAAGAGGAAGCCAAAACCACCCAACACTCCATTTCATTGGGAGCGGCCTGGCGGGGAACTCTTTCGGAAAAAATGAGCTGGGGAATCTATGCCGGGCTGCTGCATATCCGCTACCAGGAGGAGGCGCTCGGGGAAAAGATCAAGGACGGCTCCAGCGGACTCGAATTGGGAGCGCTGTTGGACTACAACCTCTCGGAAAAGATCTTCCTCTTTCCCTTTCTCTCCTACCTGGCTGCCAACGACACCATCGACGATATAAAAATAAAATTGGGGGGCTTCAAGGCCGGTTTCGGCCTGGGAGTGCGTTTGTAATTCCGCCAGCAAGCAGGATATCCAGCTGAATTGATTTACTGAAAAAGTTTTTTCCCCCAGTCGGCGGAAACCGCGAAAGCCATGCACCTTTCAAAAATCTCATAACTGAAATCCGGCGGGAGAACACCGCCGGTCGCACGGTCGGTATTTTCCCTTTTGAAAATTCTTTGGTCTGAAATATAGGGCCGGTAGGCTTTGATGAAATGGTCGAAGAGCTCCTCGGGAGGATTTCGCATCTCCGCCGCGGCGGCTGTGCCAACGACAACCTCAATCCCGCTTATTTTAAGAAAACGCTCAGTATAGGATGCCAGTCTGGCCATGCTTTGCGGATGATTGCTGGTTATGTGATAGATTGCTTCATTCACGGGTGTCTCTAGTATGGAGAGAATGATCTTTGTAAAATAATTTACGGGGATCAGGTTTATTTTCCCTTGTTTGGGGATGAAAATGCGCATGGGAAGGTGAAGCGCGCCATCATCTTTTATATGAATGCCGCACTCCGCTGATTTGATCCCGTGGTTATTCTTTATTTCATCGAAATAGATATCCCGTATTTGCTGCATGGATCTGACCGGAAAATAGAGCGCATTGAAGCGGAGCGATCTTCCCGTAAGCGAGTCCCCGTAAACGATCGAGGGACGTATGATTGTATGGGGAATTTGCTCCTTCCTGCATTTTGCGGACACGATATCCTCTGCCTGCGCCTTGCTCTCTTCATACACATTGTTGAAATGTTTCGAATTCACCGGAACCTCGGGACATTCCAACCTGTCGATGCCGGCCGCATAAGCGGAGCTGATCAAGTGAAAGCACCGTGTCCGGCTTGCGCACGCAAAATTAAGGACTTCATTGAGATTCTCCACATTGGACCGCATCACCCTTGTCCGGTTCTTCTCGGCAAAACTGGTATCCGAGGCGCAGTGAATGATTGATAAACCCCTGCCGCATAAACTCTCATATTCATCTTTGCCAAGCCCCAGTCTGATTTTCAGAAAATCGGTTTCATGAAATTCAAGCAGCCCCTCAAGGTGTTCCATCCCGAACCAGTTAAGCAGTTTCCTGATTCTCTCCTGCAGCGATTCGGAGCCCGCAGCCCGCCCGGCAATGACAACGCCCCGGCCCTTTGACAGAAGCCCGGCCATGATGTGGCTGCCCAAAAAGCCCGTGGCGCCGGTCAGCAGGTGCTTGCCATCATCCCCTGCTTCTGTTACGGGCATGGTTCATTCCCGGCTGCTGAATAGAGAAAGCTCTCTTTCCTGCTGAACCCCTGGGCAAACACATGCTTTATCCAGGTTACCGTTCCCGTTTCGGCCGAAAACCTCTCGATCATCATACCGGCTTCCATCATGGCCTGGCGCATCTTCACTTTTTCATCCGCGTCGTTCTGGTCGAGGTAGTAATCATATTCAAACACGCAGCGCTTGCCGTCATCAAGAGGCGTGATGAAACCGAAATCGTTCTTCAGCCCGTGGCTGTCGGCGATGCGTTTGAACTCACTGTTAATCTCTATTATCAGTTTATTGTCAATCGGGAGGTAGACAATCAGGGGAACCACATGTTTCTCACGGCCCATGCGCGAGCTGACGATGCGGAACATGTTCAGCCACACCGGGTCGGTCATTTCGGGCCTTGAATAGAGCTTCTCAAAAAAAGGACGAAGCTCTGGGTCGACGTCGCGTACAAGCTGGGCCGGGGAAGGTGCCAGCGCCGCTTCGGCAAGGTCGGGGAAACGTTTCAGTCCGATGTACGAATATGGCTCCCCGTCGGCAAACTCCTCCAGGAGGTCAAGCCATTTGGCCGAGGTGAGTGAGGGCAGCCCCAGGTTCAGGGTTCTGATCATGCGGTTGTCAAAGTAGTGATGTCCCATCGCTTTGATCGCAGCGAGCGCGTATTGATCCCCGATCACAAGCACAAGGTATTCAATTTTCAGCTTGTCCCTGAAAGTATCCTTCACCTCTGCCGCAAGTTCTTTGGTGGGGGAGAGAAAAACCGATATATACTCTCCGCCCAGCACAGCGATCGCCAGGCCTATGCGCCGCCTGGCGCATTCCCTTGTGAAATCAAGCGCCTGCTCCAGGGACGCGAATGGAACAAACGCGGCGCCTTCATCGGCGCCAATAGGGTGAAGCCTGATATATGCGGCTGAGCATATCCCCGGTATGCCTGCAGCCTCCTTGCTTAACGCAAAGAGGTTCGGTGCGGATCTATCACTGAGCCGGAACACTCCCCCATCGAGTCCCACAAACTCTGCATCGATGTAATTGTCAGCGGCAGTACCATAGCTCGCCGAAAATGTCGAGAATATTCCCGAACACATGATGTTGGCGCAAACCAGCGCCGCGGGCTCAGCGACATTGACCCTGAATCCGCGCTGCACGGCGGCTTTCTGAAGATCGAAGGCGGCGACACCGGGGCCCACTTTGACCAGCCAGTTCTTCTCGTCAAAGTCGATGGCCTTCATTCTGCCCAGGTCGATCACCGCTCCCTCGCTCATGACAAAGCCCATAACGCTTGATCCGTTCCCTCTCACGGCGTAAGGAATTTTATGACGGTTAAGAAGCGTGATCACCGCCGAGATTTCTGCGGTTGACTCAGGCATAATCACATATTCCGGCGGACGCGGCTCCGCCATGGGACAGGGGTCATGAGCATAGGTAAGGGCAACCGCGCGGTCATTGGTTGCCCAGTATTCACCAACTATTTTTTTCAATCCATCCAGGATGCTGTCTTTTTCAGAGGCAAGCACCTCGCCGCCGGAGTTTAGGTGCAGGGCGATATGCTCTTTCAGGGCCTTCATGACAGCAGACGGTTTCATCTCCGTCACAAAATAGCACTGGTAGTCGCATTTGCCGCAGAGGTCGCAGCTCTCAGCGATCTCCACACACTTTTCTGTAACCGGGATCCGGCCCTCGGCCAGGGCGGCATAAAGATCCATCCTGCCCTGGGGATAGAAGCAGACATAATGTTTTTCCGCTCCCGGGGCGCACAAGCCGCTGCCTAAAAAATCGATCTTGCACATGGCATAATGGCGGCAGTTCTTTGCGGTCTGCAGTACATCGTTCATGGTATTTTCCCTCGCTTCATTTTTTCAGTCGTCACCATCAGCCAACTGCCTCATCACAGGCCGGTTGCCATTATGATGGAAAGACCGATTTATTACAAATCCTTTCCCCGGGCAAAACGCTGTTGTCCAAACCGGAGTTCCCGGGCGCTGCCCGGCGAAGGATCCGCCTCAGGTTTCGAGGTCACTCAAATAATTTTCAAGGATCCTTCTTCTTTCAGCGAGTGAACGACCGCATTCGCTGTTTCTCTTCAGGGCAAAATCAACCAGCGTGAACAGCAGTTCGTCATAGCCGATACCGGTCCAGAAAGCCGATCTGACAAATCAGGGTTCACGTGAAACGAAATTGAAAATTGACCCGGAAATTTTTGCGGGGAATTTGCAGGCCGGTTTTGATGCCGCTGCCGGCGGCAGCGGACCGAAGCACCGGTTTTATCTAACCGGGTGCAAAACCAGATCGGCCTGGAAGCGCTGGGCCATGGACTGCAATTCGCCTTTTTTTTCCGGAAAGCGCTCCTTGAGGACGTTTAGTTTTTCCAGGGCGGTCTCATATTCATGTTTCAGCGTGTTGGCCAACCTATGGGCACGATCATAATCTTCGCGCAACGAGTCCCGACGAACCTCCCAGGCCTTCCCGGCTTCATGACTCAGATTTATCCAGCGCTGACGGGCCTGCAAGTAATCCTGGCGTAATCCGGCGAATTTTTTTTCGATTGACTTCAGGTATTCGTCCTTCAATGTGACCAGGTTCTGGATAAAGGCCGCTTCATACTCATATTTTAAACTTTCCAATAATTCGGCTACGGGAACGATCTTGTCCACGCGGTAGGCATTGGCGCCGCAAAAGGCAAAGCCCTGGTCAAGCAAGCCCTGGCGGGCGTTATCCAAGGCGGCCGAGATGCAATAGTCGGCATTTTTGATGTCACACTGGTCCAGGCAGCGCCAGGCACAACGGTTGACGTTGCGCACACCGGCGGCGGCATTGTCCAGGAAGTGATTGCGGATAGCCCTGCCGGGGAGCCCGACCGGGCTCTTGATGATGACTATATCCTGCGGACGGCAGGCGAGATATGCTTCCTTGAAACGGGGATCGGCGTCGCATTCGTCGGTGGCCACGAAGCGGGTCGCCATCTGCACTCCCTGCGCGCCCAGTTGCAGGAAACGGAAGATGTCTTCGCCCGTGAAGATGCCGCCGGCGGCGATGACCGGAATTTTTTTGTGAAAGGTTTCCTGGAAACCCGCGACGGCGGCAACGACTTGCGGCACAAGAATTTCCAGCGCCTGCTTGGGATTTTCCAGCTGGTCCGCTTTGAAGCCCAGATGCCCCCCGGCCAAAGGTCCTTCGACCACTACCGCGTCGGGGACGTCGCCATAGTTTTTTTCCCAATATTTAAAAATCAGCTCGGCGGCGCGACCCGAAGAAACGATGGGGATCACCAGAACGTTGGCGGCACGGATCTTGGCCACCGGGATATTCCTGATCGGCAGGCCGGCCCCCATGAACAGGGCGTCGACTTTTTCTTCTATGGCCACGTCCAGGAGTTGCTGGAAATCGTTGGCCGCCACCATGATATTGATCCCGATCAGGCCAGATGTTTTTTTCCGGGCCTTGCGGATCTCGCTGCGCAGGGCCTTGATGTTGGCTGCCCGGCCGTCTTCGTAGTAGTCGGGTTCGATCATGCCGACGCCATTGGCGGCGATAATCCCGATGCCACCCTGGGCGGCCACGGAAGACGCGAGATTGGCAAGGGAAATTCCCACCCCCATGCCGCCCTGAACGATGGGCAGGGAAGCATTACGATTGCCGATGGTCAACTTCGGCATCTTAAAAAAGATCATGCGCCCTCCTGACAACCAATCATTACAAACAAAATCAATTTCAGGGAGAATTGATTTTTTAATCTAACGAAAAGAATTCCTGATTTCATTAACATTTCACAATTTGCTTAATCATACTACCTTTTTTTAAAAAAAGCAAATCGGGGGCAAATCATCTCGCCGCGATTGTCCCAAAATGGGACAGAGCTGGTCGCAAAACCAATTCAGCTGGGAGTTTGCGATAAAAATGCCTGCTGTCCCAAAATAGGACAGAGCCAGGGCTTGAAGAAGCCCTGCCAACAATGATTTCACCGCTCACCCCCAGCCAATGTCCCAATTTGGAACACCACTGCCGCCAGCGGGCCAAAGCTTGGAAAAGCAAAAACCCTTTGCAGACAACGTTTTTAAGCCCTGCCGCTATTTGGCACATGTTATGCTTAATCATTCACATGAAAACCAAAACTCTTTTTTATTGTCCGCGCGATGAAAACGAATTGTTGTTTGAAGAAGTGTATGACGAGCGCCAGGATTTCTTCTACATGCCGCCGCGCGAACTGCCCCAGGTCTGTCCTAAATGCGGCCGGGTGCTTTTTAAAAAGGATTGCATCACTGTGGAGGAACTGTACAAAAACGAAAACCTGTCCAATCCCGCCTGAACATGACCGCTTGGCGTGGGCAATTGAAGATCGACCAAATTTTCGCCATGGAAAATTTCAGCAAGCCGGAAAGGATCGATTGGTTGAAGCAGGAGGCAAACCATTACCTGAAAAAAATGGAGGCCAGTCAGGGCGACGTTCTGGCGGAACGGTCCGGGCCGGTCTTGTCCGCAGCCAACCTCGAACAATTTTTTCGCCACAAAGAACGATCCGAAAAAATCTGCCAGATCCTGCAATACCTGCTCAGTTTCATGACCCATATTCCCGAAAACGATGAAATCGGCGACGAACCGGTCAATCCGGCTGAACAGTTCCGCGAATTCGTCCGCTATGAGGCGGATCTGCTTTTGGAAGAAGATGTAAAAAATGCGATTTTTCAGGAAACCAACCACAAGGAACAATTCGCCGGCGGCAATGTCTGGGACTACCAGGAGCGGATCATCTCTATGAACAACGAACTGCAAAAACAGGTTGCCCAGGGCAAAAACAACGCAGTCGCTACAATTTCCAGCTTATGCCAGGTACTGGAACAGTTGTGCCGGTTCTGGTTCGAAGTCAGGCGCCACGACATCCGCCGCACCCGGCGCGGCGATATTTTTCTTTACACCTTGGCCCGGATCGTGCAAAGCCGCTGCCGCCAAACTGAAAAATCATAAAAACCATTTTTAAAAAAATTAATACCCAGTTCTCTTCATCCAGGATCATGCATCCTTCTGCAGGGAATTGCTTTTCTGAAATCCGGTTGCTCAACCCGCCATACTTGCTG
The DNA here is from genome assembly GCA_004525465.1 of Chrysiogenales bacterium. Lineage (GTDB taxonomy): Bacteria > Acidobacteriota > Aminicenantia > UBA2199 > UBA2199 > UBA2199. Next base: position 11,366 of record SPCN01000023.1, read on the forward strand.
TTGCTTATTGAAAATTTGGATATATTCATTTATTATTATTGACAATGAGATTTGTGACTCTTTTGACGGTTTTTTTGATTGCCGGGAATTGCCTTGGCGCGACCGCAGACAATTCCATCATCTACCTGCGCTCGACCGACGCCATAAACCTCAACCCCTGGCAAGCCGAAGACCGCTACTCCAACGAGATCGCGGCCAATATTTTCGAAGGGCTGGTGCGTTTCAAAAAAAACAGCACCGCCATTGAATCCTGCCTGGCCACCTCATGGAGCGTCAAGGAAAACGGCACCCGCTGGCACTTTGTCCTGCGCCGCGGCGTGAGATTCCATGACGGCAGCCCTTTCAACGCCCAGGCCGTCCTCTATTCATTTCGCAGCCGGTTGAAAAAACAGCAGAGACTCTATCAGCGGCTGAGTTTTCTTTTTTCTTTTATAACCGCTATCCGCAGCAGCGATCCCTACAGCGTGGATATCATCCTGGAACGCCCCTATGCCCCCTTTCTCATCGCCCTGGCCGATTCCGCGGCATTCATCCAATCGCCCACGGCCGGCAAATCCTCTCCCTACCTCCCTGTCGGCACCGGCCCTTTCCGTTTCTCCAGTTGGTCAAAAGGCAGATCGCTGATCCTGACGGGCAATTCCCACTACTGGTCGCGAATGGGCAACCTGGAAAAAATCATTTTCAAAGTCATGCCCGACTCGCTGGGCCGGTTGCTGCAGATCAAGAACGGCAGCGCCGACATGGCGAAGATCCAGTCAGCCAAGGAATACGAGGAGCTGTCGCGCCGCCAGGAGATCGCCATCCTGAGCAACCCATCGATATCCACCCATTACCTGGCTTTCAACACCAAGAAAAAGCCGTTCGACCGCAAAGAGATCCGCGCCGCCTTCCTGCATATCATCAGCAAGGAAAATTTAATCAAACAGATCTTCCAAAAACTGGCCGTTCCGGCTTATACTCCCCTGCCCCTGCCCATCTTTGCGGAAGGGAAACCAGCCCAGCTGCGCAGTTTCGACCTGGGTGCCGCCCGCAACCTACTTAAAATGGGGGGCAGGGAAAACGGCTTCGACTGTACCTTGCATTTCGCCGAGGGCCAGGAAGGCATCGAGGAGATCGCCGACCTTTTGGCCATCTACGCCAAAAAGATCAAGATCAACATAACAAAGATCAAGCTTCCCTTCGACGAACTGGTCAAGATCGCCAACCGCGGGGAACATGACCTCCTGATCTTGGGCTGGTCGACCGGCCCGGATCCCGATTTTTTTCTGTATCCGCTATTCACTTTTTCCGCGGGTAACCGCAACCGCTTTTTTTATGAAAACCCGGATTTGACGCGCCTGCTGGATCTTGGCAAAATCACCATGGATGTAAAAAAACGGAACCGGATATACCTGGCGGCCCTGGCCATACTGAAAAAAGATGTACCCTGGATCCCCCTCTTTCACTTGATCGACACCATGGCCTGCAGCAAAAAAGTAAGCAACCTGGGATTCACACCCTTGGGACATGTCCTGTTCCGCGATGTTACAAAGGAGTCAAAGTTATGACAATAAAAATGAAGGCTCTGCTAGCCTTGCCCCTGCTCATTCTGGTCCTGGCCGCGCCAATGGCTGCCGATCGCGTGGTGCGGTCCGGCAGCCTTTTCGAGCCAACCGGGATCGATCCCGCCCAAGCCTGGGACGACACTTCGTCTTTTTACGTCGGCAATATTTTTGACACCCTGGTGCGCTTGAACCCGCAAACCATGAAGATCGAACCATCGCTAGCCGTCAGCTGGGAGACAAGCCGGGACGGCCGGACCTGGACATTCCAGCTGCGCCGCGGCGTCCGCTTTCATGACGGCACTCCTTTTAATGCCGACGCGGTCGCCTATACATTCTTCCGGCAGATGGACCCGGCAAACCCCAACCGCCAGCAGGATTTTCCCCTGTTCGCCGACATCTTCACTTTCTTGAAGTCGGTCAGAAAAATCGACTCGTTCGAGGTGCAATTTATCCTCTCCAAACCATTTTTTCCTTTCCTGGCCACGCTTACCGTTGATTGTGCCGCCATCGTCTCTCCTCACGCCGTACAAAAGGCCGGTGCCAATTTCGCGAACGCCCCGGTGGGGACCGGCCCTTTCAAATTGAGCTCCTGGCAGAAAAACAAGCGCCTGGTCCTGACGGCCAACAGGGAATACTGGCGCGGACGGCCGGGCATCGACGAATACATCGACACCATCGAACCCCGAAGCGAAATATTGAACAGCTACTTCCAGCAAGGGATGCTGGATATCCTTTACGCATATTCGATCTCCAAGATGGTAAGCTACAAAAAGCAGGATTGGGTCAAGGTCATCGCCACTCCCTATCTGTCGGTGACCTACGCTGTCATCAACTCGGCAAGGCCGCCGCTGAACCGCAAAGGAGTGCGTAAGGCCCTGAGCTACGCCTGGGACCCCCGCGCCTTGAAACTGGTTTTTCAGGATTATGCACTGCCCGTCCAAACCCTGCTGCCCATGAATCTTGCCGGGGCAACGCCCAAGGATCAACCCAGGGAATTTTCACTTGCCAAAGCCCAGTCCTTACTGAAAAAAGAGAAGCTGGCTGACGAAATCCAGCTGGAAATGCTCATGCAAAAAGATGACGGGCTGCTCTTGCAACTGCTTTCCATGTATGCCAGGAACCTGAAACAGATCGGCATCAAATTGAAACTCACCCGCCTGGAGCCTAACGCTTACGCGCAAAGAATCGCTAAGGGCGATTTCGATCTGGCTTATTCGGGCTGGATCGCCGATTTTCCCGATGCCGACAGCATGCTCTTCCCCCTGCTGTCAGAACAGTTGCAAAAACAGGGCTTCGCCAATATTGCCGGCGCCAAGCGCCAGGACCTGCGCGACCTATTGACGGCAGCCCGGCGTGAGCGCGGCGCAAAAAAACGTCAGGCCCTGTACCAAAATCTGAACCGTACCATCATAGCCGATGGCCTGGTCATTCCACTTTTCCAGGACAAGCTGGTCATCCTCTTCAACCGCAAGCTCGGCAGCATCCAACCCAATCCCTTAGGCAAATTTTTCCTGTATGACCTGCAGATGAAATGAAAATAAAAACAAAACTCTTTCTGTCCCTTATATTCATCGCCATCCTCTCCATGGTCATCTCTCTGTATTTTTCTATCTTCTCCATTTCCCAAAGGTACGAAAAAATGGCCAAAGAGGAGACAGCCGCCGCCAAAAAAGTGGCAGAAAACGTGTTCCTGGAAAATCTCGGCGACCTGGTTCGCAAGGCGCTGTTCCTGTCTGAATTGAAAGAGATCATCGAAAACACGGACAACCTGGATGAATTGGCCATGGCCCTGGAATTTAAAAGTTTCTTTTTTTCCAATATCAACATCAAAATACTCGATACTGCGGGAAGGATCGCTCTGGCCCATGACAATTCATCGCTCAATCTTATATCGGAAAAAAATCTTGATAAAATTACGTTTTTAAGCAAAAATAGAGACCCGTTGATCCGTGAAGCCGGGGTTTTTCTGATCGACGACAGCCTTTGCATGGCCGCCGTATCCCCCATCATCGACCAGGAGACTTTCAGACTCAAAGGATTCCTGTTGCTGGAAATCCCCTTCAATTTGGAGTTCGCCGACCAGATCAAGGAAAAGTCAATAACCGACATCATGGTGTATGTCCTGGGCCGACCCGTCACTTCCACCTTGACCGACAACAACGGCGAAATGGTCTTCCCGCCTCCAGCCGATCCCAATCCCGATGAAATGGTCCGTTTCCAACCGGGCGGCGACCGATATCTTCTCGATGCTTTTAGCGTGGAAGATTTTCACAAGCAAAAAGTCGGGGAAATTTTTGTCGCCGTTAACATTGAAAAGATCATGGCGGCCAAAAAAGTGGGTATTTCCAGCCTACTGAGCGTATCGTTGTTAATTGTTTTTTTCGTCATACTGACCAGTATCCTGCTGGGTAAAAAGCTCACTTCACCCATAGTCAATCTGGCCCAAGGCGCCGAAGCCATCGCCGGCGGCAATTACGACATCCGCATGAAGCTCGAGTCCAAAGATGAGATCGGCGAA
>SPCN01000181.1 GCA_004525465.1 Chrysiogenales bacterium
CGGGGCTCTTCGGGATCCGCAGGGCGCCAGGGCGGCAACCAAACCGGAGAAAAGCAACGGGCGCAGATTGTCCCGGCGCGCATTCCTGACAGCCCTTTCGCTGTTGCTGCTGTCCGGCATCCTGGGATTCTTCGCCTTGAATCCTCGGGCGAACAGCGCGCTGCGGCGGGTGCTGGGGTTGACCGGGATTCCACAAATCAAACACTTGGCCGTGCTGCCGCTGCTGGTTATAGGCGGCGACGGTTCCAGTCAGGCTTTGAGCGACGGCTTGGTGGAGACACTGACCAGCAAACTGACCCAGATCGAGCAGTCAGAACGCTCCATGTGGATCGTGCCTGCCAGTGAGCTGCGTGCAAGCGGCATTGACTCTCCCGGTCGAGCGCGCAAAGCACTGGGGGTTAACCTTGTGATTACCGGCAGCCTGCAACAGAGCAACAATATGGTGCGCCTGATCCTGAATCTGATCGACGCTACTGCCATGCGTCAGCTTCGTTCAGCCGTTATCACTGAAACAAATAATGTCGGCGCCGATTTTCAGGACCGCGCCGCCGCCGAAGTGGCTCGCATGCTCGATCTCGAACTGAAGCCGGCAACCCGCTCACTTCTGGCCGCCGGCGGCACTTCGAGTCCGGAGGCCAACGAATTCTACCTGCAGGGCCGCGGCTTGCTTCAGCGTTACGAGCAGCAGGAAAACCTGGATGCGGCCATCGATCTGTTTCAAAAAGCGGTGCAGGAAGATGCGGATTTCGCTTTGGCCTTTGCCGGCCTGGGCGAAGCCTATTGGCGCAAGTATGAACTGACCAGGAATCCGGATCTGGTTCAAGAAGCCCAAAGAAATTGCCAACAGGCTATAAAACTTAATGGCAATCTTGTGCCGGTGCAAATTACTCTCGGTATCATTGAGCGCGGCAAGGGGAATTATCAAGAGGCGATAGACAGTTTCAAGAAAGCATTGTCGCTCGATTCGGTCAATTCCGAAGCATTGCTTGAATTGGCCATCGCTTATGAGGGCAAGGGAAAGCTGGCCGAAGCCGAGGCCACTTACCTGCAGACAATCAAACTCAAACCCAATTACTGGGCAGCCATTAATAACCTGGGAATTTTTTATTTCTTTAATGGTCGTCTGCAGGAGGCGGAAACCATGTGGCGGCAAGTAACAAAAATTACCCCGGACAACATCCGCGGCTACAACAATCTGGGAGTGGTCTACCAATATCAGGGAAAAATTGACCTGGCGCGACAAATGTTCGAAAAATCCTTGACCATCCGTGCCAATGCCGATGCCTATTCGAATCTCGGCACAATATATTTCTTTGAAAAACGCTATCGCGAAGCTGCCGCCATGTACGAGGCAGGGATAGCCATGGGTCGCAATGATTACCTGATTTGGGGCAATCTTGGCGACGCCTATCGCTACCTACCGGAATTTAAAGCCCAGATTCACAAAGCGTACCAGACAGCAATCAAGCTGGCCCATGAACAATTGCAGGTCAATCCTCGCGATGCCCATTTGCACTCCAGTCTTGGCGTATACTATGCCAAGACAGATCAAATCATTCCGGCGCTGGATGAAGTGGCTCGAGCTGTGAAAATTGCCGAAAATAACGTAAGCGTGCTCTTCAACACAGCCCTGGTATATGAACTCGCTAAAATGCGTGAACAGGCAATATCCACCCTGAAAAGATATTTTGCACTGTCCGGCACGGAGCAGGCGGTCGATCAGGAACCACTGTTTTTAAACCTCCGGCATGATCACAATTATACTTCGTTGTTGATCGAAATAAAAAAAGTTCAAAATCAAAGTAAATAAGGAGGAAGCATGCGAGAGACAAAGAATACGGTGAAACAGACCGTAGCGGTCAAGGTCACTTTGAACAAAGGCTTGGTCCAATGCGAACCCTGCTGCGCCTACGTTCGCCGGGGGCAAACGATCGATTGGGGCTCCGCAAAAGACAAATCCTTTGCCATTCACCTGGGTTACGATTCGCCGTTTGCAATCGTGCACCATCAATCGACCCGTCAGCAACACCTTCTGCTCAAAATTGCAAAAGATATTCCTTACGGCAGATACAAATATACAATCGCTCTCTTCGACGGCATTAGAGTCTGGATCGAAGATCCTGAATTCATTGTTCGACGCTGAAGCATAAATTAAATTTTGTAATCGATCCGGTGTCATTGTCATCCCCCGAAGCCGCCAAAATAACCAGGTTCTGAGCTCAGCTGCCCGAAGTATATCAAGCAAACAAACCTTTCAGTTTATCTGCCGGCGAGTATTTTTTCCATTTCCGGTGTGTATACTCCTTTGCTCTTGAAAATGACCAGTGCCTTGTCTCGACGACAGGGTTTTCTGGATTTTCCCATCTGGACCAGGAAGCGGTCGGGCGGAGAATCGGCAAAAGGCCGGACCGTCTTCGCTTGCCGCACCCAGTAAAAAATAATAAGAAATGGGAATGTCCACAGGAGTTGGTTGTGAACGCATGGGCGAGACCACTTAACTTGAAGCGTAATGGAACTTTGTTTTCCTGCGTTTCGTTTATCTTGGTATCAAAACAGGAGGCATAGAAATGAGAAAAGCATGCGTAATTATGTCTGTCATCTTCTTGCTGGCAGTCACCGTTTTTACCCAGGACAAGCCCGCTACAGCATGGCAGGACGACCTTGACTACATGGTCAAAAGGATCGAGATCATGCACCCGAATCCCTACGCTTTTTTCCCCAGGGAGGAGTTCTACAAGCTGAAGGACAAGCTCGTCAGCGAGATTCCCCAACTGAGCGAGATGGACATCGTGATCTCGATATCGGAGCTCCTGGCCAACCTGAAGGACGGCCACACGGGAGTGGGCTTCGAGTACTCGGATCCCGAATGGCTCGTCCGCAATATTCATCTGCTGCCGCTCATCCTGTATCCCTTTGACGACGGCGTCTACATCCTGGCCGGGCTGCCTCAGCACCGCGACCTGATCGGCGCCAGGGTCCTGAAGATCGGCCGCATGGCCGCGGAGGATGTTGCGCTGAGGCTGGGCCGGCTCAACAGCCACGACAATCCCAGCGGGGAAAAGAAAAACCTGAACCAGATGTTCAGCTTCGCGGAGATGCTGAAGAAGATCGGCGCAGTCGAGTCGACCGACGAGGTCGAGCTCACCCTGCTCCGTGCAAGGAACAAGGAGATCAAGGCCAAGGTCGGCACGGTCCCCTTCATGGCCATGGCGATGTTCCTGGGGAACTGGTACCCCCAGGCCGGCGGCGAGCTCGCCACCATGAACCAGGCGGCGAAGAATCCCCTGCCGCTGTGGCTGAAGGACAGGGAAAGCAGATTCTGGTTCGAATACATCCCCGAGGAAAAGATGATGTTCCTGCAGATCAATTCGCTGAATTATCCCCATGGCAGTGGCAAGGGAAGCTTCGGAGAGCACTGCGCCAGGTTCTTCGAGGCCCTCGATCAGAGCGCTCCGGAAAAGCTCGTCATCGACATCCGGGCCAACAACGGCGGCAACCACGTGGAGCTGCCGCTGCTGAAGGGCATCCTGGCCAGGCCCCATATCGACCGGCACGACAGGCTGTTCCTGGTGACCGGCAGGGTGACGTTCTCGGCCGCCCAGCATCTCGCCACCGTGTTCGACAAGTACACCAACGCCACGATCATCGGCGAGCCGACCGCGGGAAAGCCCAATCACTACGGCAGCATCCGGCGCTTTCAGCTTCCCAACCATCCCCAGGTCGTGATCACCTCCTCGATCGATTATTACCAGGACTCGGAGCCCTTCGATTTCAACACCACCACCTCCCCCGACATCGCGGCCAGGGTGACCTCGAGCGACTACAGGGACAACATAGACCCGGCGCTGAAAAAAATAAAGGATTATGAGCGGATACTTAGTTTGGCGCAGGCGGTTGCACTCGAACTGGAAAAAGAGTATGTCGCGAACGGCTGCGATGGCATGAAAAAATCATACCTGTCACGAAAGCAGGAATTGTTGAACAGCGGCTACAATCTGGAAAAATTCTTCAGCGACTTCATTAACGATTGGTTCTTTGCTAACAAGAAAAGCACGGCCGACTATACCGACCTTTTGGCCTTTGCCTACGGTGAGTGCCCGGAATCGATCGATCTGTGCTACTCCCTGGCCGCCCGTTTAGAAACGGATGGTCGGTTTGCGGAAGCAGTGAAGTTTTACAATCAATGCCTTCAGCTCAATCCCACTTGCCATTATGCAAAGATGAAATTGGGATTGCTGCAATTACAGGGGATACAGCAATAAATATGATTTGAGCACGAGTAACCGGCTAGGAACAAGGTCCGCGTCACCATGGACCTTGTGCACAGCTGGCTAAGCTCCGGACAGGATTTTTTCCATCTCCGCAGTATAAACACCCTTATCCCTAAAAATGACCAGGGGCTTCTCGCGCCGGCAGCGAACGGTGCTTTTTCCCAGTTGCGCCAGGAAGCGGTCGGGATCGGCATCGGCGAAGGGCCGGACGGAACGGAGCCGGGCTGCGTGGAGGCCGTGCGCAGCGGCAGTCTCAAGCAATTCCTTTTGCCGCGAAAATGGAAAGATCAGGCAAAGCTTTCCGCGCCGGGCCAGGATGGCACTGCAGCCGGAGAGCAGGTCGGCTAGGCTGAGAGCGATCTCGAAGCGGGCCAGGCGGATAGTCGGATCGGGACTGACCCGGCCCTGGCCTGTTTTGAAAAATGGCGGATTGCAGAAAATGGCCTGCACATTCTGTATTCCGGCATGGATCCTGTTGAAATCGCCATGGATGACATGGAAACGCCCTTGCAGACCATTGGCCGCGGCATTGTCCACGGCCAGCCGGTACAGCGTTTCCTGGATCTCGATGCCGGTTACGGCCGGGAATTTTTTTTGCTGCAGGGCCAGCAGGGAAATGACGCCGGCGCCGCAGCCGATCTCCAGGGCCGGCGACCTGGAGACGGGCAGAAAATCGGCCAGGATGGGCGAATCCACGGCGAAGCGGTAGCCGCGCTTCAGCTGCTTGATGATCACTTTACCATGGTAGAAAGTATCGGTTGTGGTCAGATGTTCAGTCATAG
>SPCN01000201.1 GCA_004525465.1 Chrysiogenales bacterium
ATCACCTGATCGACGCTGAATTCCAGTTCATCTCCTTCGTTGGCCTCAATGGCCGGACAGATAACCATCTTCAATCCGAGATTAATGGCGTTCTGCAGGAAAATGCGCGAGAAATTCCGGGCCACCACCACAAAATCAGGACCTTTCAGGCAGGAAGCGGCCTGCTCGCGCGAAGAGCCGCAGCCGAAATTCTTGCCGGCCACAATGATGCTCTGCGGTAGGAATTCCTTATTTTTGACCTTGGCGTTGAATTCGGGATAATCGATAAAGGCGAATTGCGGGGTTTCGGTCGGCAGTACCGTGGCCATGAATCTACCCGGATAAATGATATCGGTGGAAACATCGTCTCCCACTTTAAAGACAACTTTAGCCATCTTATTTTCCTCCTTTTCTGGGGTCGGTGATAACACCGGTTATGGCGCTGGCGGCAGCCACGGCAGGCGAACACAGGTACACTTCGGCATTGGGGTTGCCCATGCGCCCCTTGAAATTCCGGTTGGTGGTGGCCAGGGCCACGTCACCATCGGCCAGGGCGCCCTGGTGAATACCCAAACAGGGGCCGCAACCGGAATTCATGAACACGGCTCCGGCTTCCATGAAGGTGGCGACATAGCCCTTCTTCAAGGCCTGGAGGTAAATCCTGGTCGAAGCCGGAAAAATGAGCATGCGCGTCTGGCGGGCCACTTTCTTGCCCTTCAGTATCTTGGCGGCGATGGCCAGATCGTCGAGGCGGCCGTTGGTGCAGGAACCGATGACGATCTGGTTGATCTTGATTCCGGCAACATCCTTGATGGGCTTGACGTTGTCCACGGTATGCGGGCAGGCGATCTGCGGTTCCAGCTTGGATACATTGATCGTGATCACCTGATCGTACACCGCGTCGGCATCGGGCCCGAAAATATCGAGCTCATCCTTGACACCGGCTTCTTCCTGCAGATAGCGTTGCGTCTCCTGGTCGGGAGGTACAATGCCGGAAGTGGCGCCGGCCTCGACCGTCATGTTGCAGATCACCAGGCGGCCCGAAGTCGACATCTGCTCAATGGCCGGACCGTGGAATTCGATGACCTTGAAATTGGCACCTTCGGCGGTCAGTTTGCCGATCAAATGCAGGATCAGGTCTTTGGGTGCGACGTGGCGCTTGAACTTGCCTTCGCAAACCACCTTGATGGTGCCCGGAACCTCGACATTCAGCACCCGGCCCAGGGCCCAGACGGCGGCCATTTCAGTGGCGCCGATGCCGAAGGAAAAAGCGCCCAGGGCGCCGTGACTGGTGGTATGGCTGTCGGTGCCGACCACGACTTTGCCCGGTCGGATATAGCCGAATTCGGGGAGGATCTGGTGGCAGATGCCGCCGCTGTCGCCGCGAATGTCGTGAAATTTTGCGATCCCCTGCTTGGCCACGAAATCCCTGATCTTCTTTTGGTTACCGGCTGTTTTTGAACTTTCGGCCGGCACGCGATGATCGAAAATAATGGCGATCTTGTCAGGATCCCAAACCTTGGCATCCAATCCCGTATCTTTGTAAATTTCAGAGAACTGGTTGATGACCAGGGCCCCGTTTTCATGCGACATGGCCATGTCGACCCTTGGTTCCAGCACATCTCCCGCCTTGACCGCGGCCTGGTTGGTGGCCTTGGCCAGTATCTTTTCAACCATTGTCATTCCCATGTTTTAACCTCCTTTTTTTATTTAAAACTTAAATCGCGCCTTTTTCTTTTAAGGCTTCTATATCTTTCTGACCATAACCCAGCCCTTTCAGGATATCTTCGGTATGGGCCGAAAGCCGCGGCGGCGGCGCGTCGATCTTAGCCGGCGTCTTGGAAAACTTGGCGGTCATGTTGAAAACCTTGATGGAACCGATGCCCTCTTCCTTGACCTCTTCGATAACGTGCCGGTGCCGGGCCTGCTCCGAAGTCAGGGCCGTTTCCAGGCTGACAATATCGCCGGAAGGGATGCCCTTGTCATTGAGCAGGTCGACCCAATAAACCGTGGTGTTCTCTTTCAACTTTGCTTCCAGCAATGGGGTAAGCGGTTTGCGGTTGGCTTTGCGCGCATCCCGCTCCTGGAAGCGGGGATCGGTCTTCAGTTCCGGCAGGCCCAGGACGTCGGCCAGGTCTTCCCATTGCTTCTGCTGGTTGGCCGCGATATTGATGTAGCCATCCTTGGTAACAAAGGTCCCGGAAGGGGCGGCGGTGAAATTGTCATTGCCCAGCAACACCGGCTGCTGACCGCCGATGAGCAGGTTGGCCGCCACCCAACCCATCAAGGGCATGATGGAGTCGAGCAGAGACACGTCGATGAACTGCCCCTGACCGCTGACTTCGCGGTGATATAGGGCGGCCATGACGGCAAAAGCGGCGTTCAGGCCGCCGACCGTGTCGCAGACCGGAAAACCGCAGCGCAGCGGATTCAACCGTTCATCGCCGTTGATGGCCATGACACCGCTCAAGCCCTGGATGATCTGGTCATAAGCGGGTTTAAAGGCATCAGGGCCGGTCTGGCCGAATCCCGAAATGGCGCAGTAGATCAGCTTCGGATTGATCTCGGTCAGCTTCTGGTAGGAAAAACCCAAACGCTCCATGACCCCGGGCCGGAAATTTTCCACCAGCACATCGGCCGTCTTGACCAGTTTTCGGAAAATCTCCTTTGCTTCCTCGACTTTTAGGTTCAGCGTCAGCGACTTTTTATTGGCATTCTGGGCCAGGAAGCTGGTCCCCATCAGCTCCTTGTTCAGGCTGGAAACGTTGCCTAGTTTGCGGGCCAGGTCACCGCCTTGGGGATTTTCCACTTTGATCACCTCGGCACCCAACAGAGCCAGGTGCATGGTGGCAAAAGGGCCGGAAAGGACATTGGTCAGGTCAAGGACCCTGACTTTTTCCAGTAATTTCATTTTTACCCTCCTTGCTATGCCTTTTTAGAATTGATCAGCGAACCAGCTTTCAGGATTGAGCCGGGCAGATCGCGGTTGAAAAAACTGCCGACGTCGCGGGCGATTTCCATAAGTTTGTCCAGGTTGATGTCCAAGACCAAGTCCTGGCGCTGCAGCGAATGCACGAGATCCTCGGTGCAGACATTCCCGGCCGCCACCTTGGTGAAGGGACAGCCGCCCAGTCCGCCCAGTGCCGCTTCAAAGTATTTCACGCCGGCTTTCAGGGCGGCATAGCAGTTGGCCAGGCCCAGGCCGTAGGTGTTATGGAAATGGCAGGCCAGTTCGACCTGACTGTCGCGTTTCAATATTTCAGCATAAAGAGATTCGACCTGCTGCGGATAGGCGTGCCCGGCCGTATCGGCCAGGCTGATATTGCGGATGCCGGCTGCCAGGTACCTGTCCACGATAGAAAATATTCGCTCTTGGGGAATGGCGCCTTCAAAACCACAGCCGAACGCCGACTGGATGGAGACCTGTATCCGTTTCTGTGCCTTCATGGCTGCCTGGGCCATGGCAATGATCTGTCCCACGGCTTCCTCGGTGCTTTTGCCCGTATTTTTGCGGCTGTGAGTATCGCTGGCCGAAACCCCCATGCAGAACATGTCCACGCCGAAGGCCAGGCCCCGCTCCAACCCTCTTTCGTTCAAGACCAGGCCGGAAAAGATCACCTCCGACGGTTTTTTGCCTGCCTGGGAAAAATGGCTGAACAGCTTGTCGCTGTCGGCCATTTGCGGCACTTTTTCCGGATTGACGAACGATCCCAGTTGGATCATGTCGATGCCGGATGCGAGCAGCCCCTCCACCCATTCAACTTTTTTCTCAAAGGGAACGGTTTGCTTCTCGATCTGCAAACCGTCCCGCAACCCCACTTCATGAATTTTTATTTCACCCATTTTGCGATCTCCCCACGCGCATTTTCGCGGCTGATATCAGAAGTTCCGGTCCGGACTACAATTTCGCGGCGATGGCTTCGGCCATTTCCAGGGTCTTGCTGGTCCCGCCCATGTCATAAGTTCGCATCTTGCCCTCGGCAATAATCTCGGCCACGGCTTTCTCGACCCTGGCGCCCATCTCTTTCTCGCCCAGCCAGTCCAGCATCATCTTGGCCGCCAGGATGGTGGCGATGGGGTTGGTCTTGTACTGGCCGGCGTACTTGGGCGCCGAGCCATGGGTGGGTTCGAAAACGGCCAGTTTCTCACCGATGTTGCCAGAGCAGCCGAAGCCCAGGCCGCCGACCATCTGGGCACAGAGGTCGGAAACGATGTCGCCGAACATGTTGGTTGCCACCAGTACCGAGTAATTCTTGGGGTTCTTCAGCAGCCACATGCAGATGGCGTCGATGTTGGCGTCGTCCATTTGGATGCCCGGGAAGTCCTTGGCCACTTCCTTGCCGATTTCGAGGAACAGTCCCTCGGTGGCGCGCACGACATTGGCCTTGTGGATCACGGTGACCTTGGGGTAGCCGTGCTTCTTGGCGTACTCGAAAGCGGCGCGAATGATACGCTCCGAACCCTTGCGGGTGTTGATCTTGCAGGTGATGGCATACTGGTCCAGGGGCACGTCCTTGAAGGCGGCGAAAGCCTTGGCGTTCTTCAGCAGCACGTCTTTGACCTCTTGCGGCACGGGGTTGAATTCCACACCCGAGTAGAGGTCCTCGGTGTTTTCACGGAAGATCACCAGGTCGATCCCCTCCTTGTAATTGATGGGATTGCCCGGGTAGG
>SPCN01000019.1 GCA_004525465.1 Chrysiogenales bacterium
ACGATAGATCAGATTCAATACCGTTTCCAGCAAAAGCGCATAGATGATCAGATCCAGGCGGTTCAGTAGTCCCATGACGAAAATAAAAAAAATGGCCAGGGCGCGGCCTTCGCCGCTTTCGCCGCTTTTCGCATCGTGAAAGCGGTTGAAGATATAGTAGAGGATGACCTGAAGCATGTATAAGGAAATGACGAACAAGCCCAGGATCAGCCTGTTTTTGTCTCCGTTGCCGGCGCGGTAGAAACCGATGGTGATCCCCAGAAGCACGCAGAAATCAGATATGCGGTCGAGGAACAAATCAAGGAAAGTGCCGAAGCGGCTGCAGGTGTTCCGGACTCGGGCCAGCATGCCGTCGGCGCAGTCAAAAATCAGGGAAATTTCAATTAACACGCCTGCCCACAGGATGGTGCCGGCTGTTCCCCAGGCGAAGAGTGCCGCACCGGAGATGCCGAAAATGAAAGCAATGACTGTGAGCTGATTGGGAGTGATGGCGGTGGGGAAAACCAATGATACCAAAATGGAAGCAAGGGGACGATTTATCCATTTCTCAAAATTCAGGAAACGCACCAAAAAACCTTTGCGATCCTTCTTCAACTGGGCCTGGTAAAACGTATTTTCTGTTTTCTTTTTTTTCTTGGCCATTTTTTCGCATACATTATATCTACGCTGGGGATAAAAGTCAAAAAAAAGGGCGGGATTTGCCCTCAGGTCCCGCTTCACTCCGCGGGGGAATTGAGGATTGTTTTCAGGATGGCTCGTACGTCGGCCTGCTTCAGAGCGACGATATTGTTGTCCATACGCCCCTTGGTAAAAGATTCCCGCACCAGTGCATCCAGGTCGGCTGGACCAACGCCGTAAGCGGAGAGGGAAAAAGGTATTCTGGCAGCTACAAAACGTTGCATCCGGCCAAGGGCTTCTGCGACGTCGGCACCATCAAGAAGGATACGCAGCCGTTTCGCCTTGGCCGGGATTTGCGGCGCGTTTATGTTCCAAAGGGGCAGAAGGGGCATCGAACAGGCAATTCCATGGGGAACGCCAAAACGCAGCGTCAAGGGGTAAGAAATGGAATGGGCGGCCGCGGTCTTGGTGTTGGAAAAGGCCAAGCCAGCGAAAAGAGAAGCTCGCAAAAGGTTTGCGCGTACCGAATCCGGAACAGGATCCGCCAGGCGCTCAATATTCTCGAGAACCAACTTTACAGCAGCCAAGGCAAATTCATCCGACAGCGGATTTTCATTGCGGTTCCACAGCGCTTCCATGGCATGCGCCAGGGCGTCGAGGCTGGAGGCAAAGGACGCGGACAACGGCAGGCTACGGGTCAAGGCAGGGCAGTAAACGGCGAAATCAGGGTACATGCCGGGGTGGGAAAGCGAATGCTTGCGGCTGCCTTTTTTGTCCCAGATGGTCGCCCACATGGTCAACTCGGCGCCTGTACCGTGCGTGGTGGGAGCGGCGGCCAGCAGCGGGCCGCGATTCCCAATCCCGGTGGGAACTGCAAGCAGTAGATCATCGATGCGCGTGCGACCGCAGGCCAGGGCCAGGCGAACAACTTTGGCCGTATCCAGGACCGAACCACCGCCGACGGCCAGTATCCAATCGGGAGCGATCTGGCGCGCGAAATCAAGCGCCTGCTGCATATTACCCTCAGTGGGATTCGCTTCTATATCGCTGTACACCGGAACCCGGCCGAGCCATTCCAGCCGCGAGTCGGCCGCGACAGTTTCCAGGAAAGCAGGCGAATAAACGATCAACAACCCTTTCCCGGGAATAATCAGCGCGGGCAACGTTGCGGCCAGATCGTCCGTCCAATGAATGGCGACGGGATTGGTGTAGCGCCACATGGATCAATCCAGAAACGTCATCAGGGCATCGCGCATCTGTTCGGGCGTTTGTTCGGGCCGCGGCAACCCGGCGGGTGTGCCTTTGCGGATACGTACATGGACGAATAGGGGCTTGGCTGCATGGGCCAGGGTGGATAAAAGTTTCTTGAACTGGGCGGTGGTGGTGACTTGCTCCTGAGCCGGGTAGCCGCAGGCGCGGGCCACAGCGCAGAAATCTATCCCGGCGGCTGTGGAAGGCTGGCCACCGGTGGATTCGTAGGCCTGGTTGTCAAACAGCACATGCACAAGGTTTTTAGGCTGATAGTGCCCCACGGTAGCCAATGAGCCCATTTTCATCAGCAGGGCGCCGTCTCCATCGAGTACAAAGACTGTGCGCTTGGGATGTTGGCTGGCCAGGCCCAATCCCAGGGCGGGCAAACAGCCCATGGAACCCATCATGTAAAATCTGCCCCGGTGATCGGTATACTGCTGAAGTTCACGACCTGAAAACCCGGTAGCCCCCAGCAGAATGTCTCGAGGGTCCGCCATCTCTGCCAGCAAATTGATGTAAGCCAAGCGCGGGGCGAATTTTTCATCGATCGGGGAGGTGGTCTTTTGCTCGGGAGCAAAAAAATTTTTAGGGATAATGAAGGCGAATGGCGTGGCCGCGGTACGGCAGTGTTCTTGCGCCTTTGTAAGCGCTTGACAAAGTGCCGCGTTTCCCTTTTCCAGGACCAGATGCGCCACATGCAACTGCTCCAGCAATGCCTGCAGCACATCCCCCATCACCCGGTGCTGAGGAGCGTCCTTCTGCCCCGGTTCACCTCGCCAGGAAATCAGCAGCAGTGCCGGCAGTCGGTAGAGCAATTGCAGGGAAGAAAGGGGATTGACGGCGTTGCCGAAACCGTCATTTTGCATATAGACTACGGGCAGGCGTCCGGACAGGGCGAACCCTGCGGCCAGGCCCATGGCTTCGCCTTCGGAAGTGCAGATGTAGTGCTCGGTTTCTGCAGCGGCCGCCAGGTGATGGATCAGGGTCGAGAAAACGGAACAGGGCACTCCCATGAACGGGGAAAACGACGCGGCGCGCAAGCTGCGGATGAAATCGGCAGCGTTCATTGCCTTATTGCCCCCCCGGGATCAGTTGGAGGATCTCCTTGATCGGCGTGCAGTTCTTTTCGCATTCAAATGCCCGCTGGTTGCGCAGAATGGATTCGGCGGTACGAACCATGGATGGGTAGGCGCTGCGCAGGAGTTGGTTGGCATAAATGACAATGCGCACGCCGGAAGCCGCGAGTTCTTTTTCGTTTGTTTGGCTGTAGGTGGACGGGACCGCCACCAGCGGTACGCGCGGGTTGAACGAAGAATATTCGCGGCTGAAATTCATGATGTCGTCAGCGTTCTTTTTTTTGCTGTGGATCATGATCGCGTCGGCTCCGGCGGCGATATAGGCTTCGGCACGGCGCAGGGCGTCGTCCAGCCCGGCTCCGAGGATGAGGCTTTCGATGCGGGCGATGACCATGAAGTCATCGGTGAACTGGGCTTTTTTGCCGGAATGAATCTTTTTGGAAAATTCACTGATGGAATCCTGCTGCTGAGAGCCCAGGCCCTCGACCAGCGAATTTTCTTTCAATCCGACCTTGTCCTCGATGATAACGGCGGAAATTCCCATGCGCTCAAGGGTCTTGACCATGAAGACGAAATGCTCGGTCAAGCCGCCGGAATCCCCGTCAAAAATGATCGGCTTGGTCGTGATCTCCAGGATGTTGTTCAGGGTGAGTATGCGGGAGGTGAAATCCACGCTGCCGTTGTCCGGGCGGCCCTTGGCCGTGGAATCGGTGAGGCTGCTCAGCCAGATGGCGTCAAACTCGCGCGTTTCACTACCGACCGTCACCCGGGTTTTTTCCACTATCAGGCCAGCCAGGCCGTTGTAGGCCTCCAGCACGCGCACCAGGTCCTTGGCCGCCAGCAGGCGGCGTAGCATTTTCAAGCGGGTCCCGGGCGTCGTCCCGATCTCCTTCAGTGAGCTGTTAAGTTGCGTGGAAGAAATGCCCATCGTATATTGCGGCTCGATCAGCTGGCCGCCCCACTCCTTCAGCGTCCGTATCACCCGGTCTCGTATCTCGTGCTGCACCCCGGTACGCCAATCGTCGCCATGCACCACGAAATCCGGCCGCAGGCGGAGCAGGTTCGGCACGTAATCAAGGGTTTCCTGCAGGACCACCCTGGATACGCCCTTGATGTTTTCCACGATCTGCCGGCGCTGTTCCATGGACATGTAGGGCAGGCGTTTGTAACTGGCGATGGCGCTGTCTGTCAGCAGGCCAATGACGACCCGGCCATACTTCTGGGCTTCGCGGATGATATTGAGATGCCCGGGATGGATCAAATCGGCGCTCATGGCGACATAGACTGTTTTTGTAGCATTCCGTTTTTTTTTGCTATTGGTGATCATTTTTTTTGCACCTGGATGTTGGCGTTTTTTCCAATTCAAGTTGTTATTCTTACATATTTTGCAGAAAAAAAAAAGGCTTTTTGGCAGGATAATAATTAACCTTGTTGGTTTCCCGCAACTGGGTAGCCTGTTTCAAACCCGGCATATTGTCGATTGCCGGCTGATGCGTTATAATTAAACCTGGAGAAAATATGTCTTTTCCCGAAACATGGTGATCAAGCTGAGAAGGCTATAAAAAGCGATATGTTACCCATTGAAGAAAAAGTCTACAAGGTGTCGGAACTGACCCAGCTGGTCAAGCTGACGCTGGAGACCCAGTTCTCCGCTATTTCGGTCCTGGGCGAGGCTTCTGGCGTGGTCCTGGCCAGCTCGGGCCACCTCTATTTCACGCTCAAGGACGGCGCCGGGGCTATGAAAGTGGTCATGTTCCGCGGCCAGCTGCAGAAAAGCGCGCTTAACCGGCTGGAAAACGGCCAGCAGATCATTGTCCAGGGGACCCTTTCCGTATATCCCCTGCGCGGCGAGATGCAGATCATCGCCAGCAACATGCGTCTGCAGGGTATTGGCGATATTTTCGCCGCCCTGGAAAAACTAAAAAAAGCCTACCAGGAACAGGGTTATTTCGACGAGCAAAGGAAGAAACCCCTGCCCTTGCTCCCCGGCCGTATTGGCGTAGTCACCTCGCCGACCGGGGCAGCCGTGCGCGATATCGTGCGCATCCTGCGCCGCCGCTTCCCGGGCATCGCCATCGTCATTTTTCCGGCCAAGGTGCAGGGGGAAGGAGCCGCCGCCCAGATTGCCTCGGGCATTGAATATTTCAATAACGCCGACCCGGATAAAAAGGTGGATGTCTTGATCGTAGGCCGGGGCGGTGGCAGTTACGAGGACCTGTGGGCTTTTAACGAGGCTCCTGTGGTCGAAGCCATTTATCACAGCCGCATCCCGGTGATCTCCGCGGTCGGCCATGAGATCGATTTCACCATCGCCGATTTTGTCGCTGATATGCGAGCGGCCACGCCCTCGGCCGCAGCCGAAATCGTGGTGGGGAAAAAGGACGAGTTCATGAGCCGCATTGATTTTTTGCGCCACAACCTCATGCGCCACATGGAAAAACTGGTGCACGAAAAAAAATCCACTTTGGGACAACTGCTCATGGAATCAAGTCTGGCCTATTTCCCCGGGCACTTACAGGAGTTGGACCAGCGCTTGGACGGCGGCGAGTTCACCTTGAACCGCCTTTTCCAGCAGTCCCTGAATCGCGGGCTCAGCCGTTGGAACCACGCCGGGCAGCGCTTTGCCGCTTTTGACATGGGCGCCATGCTGAAAAACAGGGATCTGCAGATTCAGAACCTGGGCACAAGCTTGGCTGCGAATTTTTCTCAAAGGCTGCAGCAGCGGCGGGAAAAAATCAATGTGCTGGATTCCAAGCTGGCCGGTATGAACCCTGAAAGTGTTCTGGCTAAGGGCTATTCCATTACCACCGACCAGCATCAGCGGCTGGTCAAAGATTCTTCCGTTCTGGCCGCGGATGAAAAGATCTCTATCCGTTTTGCCCGCGGCATGACCGCTGCCAGAGTGATCAAGGAGTGAACCATGAAAAAAGAAGCCCCTGATTTTGAAAGCGCCCTCAAGAAACTCGAAGCCATCGTGCAAAAACTTGAGAATCCCGAAGTTCCCCTGCAAGAGGGCTTTGCTTTGTATGAAGAAGGTATGAAATTGACCGGGCAGATGAAAAAGGAACTCAACGACATCGAAAAAAAAGTAAAAATACTGCAGAAGGGCGCCAAGGGCGACCTGCAGGAAGCCGATTTCGAGCCGTCTGAAAATGACTGATTACCTGAAGCGCCTGACCACGGCTGTCGATCGCGAGCTCCTTGATGGCATCCAGCCCGGGAATGGTACGCTGGAAGCCGCTATGCATTACGCGCTGACCGTGCGCGGCAAGCGTCTACGGCCGCTGCTGTTCCTCACCCTGCTCGATGCCTGCCGGATTGAGGCGGAGCGCTTCATCGGCCTGGCATCCGCCCTGGAGATCATCCATACCTACTCGCTGATTCACGACGATCTGCCGGTGATGGACAACGATGACCTGCGTCGCGGCATGCCCACGGTCCACCGCAAGTTCAACGAAGCCGTGGCCCTGCTGGCAGGGGACACTCTGTTGACCTTTGCTTTTGAAAAGATCACTTCCGCCCCACTGGCCGCTGAAAAGGTTGTGGCCATAATCGGCATCATTACCCGCTGCATCGGCAAGCAGGGCATGGCTCAGGGGCAGGCCCTTGACCTGGAATTTGCAGGGCAAGCTAAGATCATCGCCGACATCCACCGCCTTAAAACCGCCGAATTGATCAAAGGCTCGCTCCTGGCTGCCGCCCAGATAGCCGATTTCGAAGACCACCGCCAGCAATTACTGGCCCGGGCAGGCATCGCCCTGGGCATGGGTTTTCAATTGGCCGACGACCTGCTGGACATCACCGGCGCCGAAGACAAGGTCGGCAAAAGATTAAACAAGGACCAAGCCAACCGCAGCCCCAACGCCGTTCTGTATTTCGGGGAGCAGGCGGTCAGGGAGAAAATAGACGCCTATTACCGTGAGGCGCAAGCCCGGGTCGGAGAACTGGGGATCGAATCCCCCCCCTTTATGTTCCTGATGAAAAGCATGTTGTACCGGAGCCAATAATGGCATTGCTCGAAAAGATCCTTTCCCCAGCCGATGTCAAGGAACTTACCCTGGAAGAACTGTCCCGATTGTCGGCGGAGATCCGGGAACTGCTGGTTCAGGTGGTCTCGCAGAACGGCGGGCACCTGTCATCCAACCTGGGGGTCGTGGACCTGACCCTGGCCCTGCACCGGGTTTTCGCTGCGCCGCTGGACAAGATCATCTGGGATATCGGACACCAGAGTTATACCCACAAGATCATTACCGGCCGCCGGGAGAAGATATTCTCCATCCGCAAGAAGGACGGTCTGCTCGGTTTTCCTGACCGGGCCGAAAGCGAGTACGATGTACTGAACACCGGGCATGCCTCGACCTCGCTCGGTTTTGCCTCGGGCCTGGCCATCGCCCGTGACCGCCGCGGTGAAAATTTCCATATCGTCGCTGTGATCGGCGACGGGGCGCTGACCGGAGGGGTGGCCCTGGAAGCCCTGAACCACATTGGCCAGGTCAAGCAGCGCCTGATCATCATTCTCAACGACAACAAGATGTCGATCTCTCCCAATGTCGGCGGCATATCCCGCCACTTGAACTACCTGGTTTCCGGCCGGCCCTACATCCGCATGAAGGAAGTGATCCAGAATATTCTCAAGTCCATTCCCGGCCTGGGCCCAACGATGTACGAACTGGCCAAAAAATTGGAAGTGCTGATGCGTACCATGATGGTCCCCGGTTCGCTCTTCGATGAACTGGGCATCAAATATATCGGTCCGGTCAACGGCCATGATTTCGGCGAAATGTTCAAGGAGTTCCAGGCGGCCAAGAAACACGATTTTCCGGTTCTACTGCACGTGGTGACCCGCAAAGGCCAGGGTTACGTGCCGGCCAGTGAGGATCCCAGTTCCTTTCATTCCTCAGCCCCTTTCAATATTGAAAACGGCAAATTCATCGGCGGCTGCAAAAGTCCCTCCTATTCGGAAATTTTCGGGCAGACGGTCCGGCGCCTGGTCGAGCGGGACCGCCGACTGGTAGCGCTGACCGCGGCCATGCCTGAAGGCACCGGCCTGGACGCCGTGCAAAAGGAATTCCCGGAAAATTTCTTCGATGTCGGCATTGCCGAGCAGTATATGTTCGATTTCGCCGGCGGCCTGGCCTTGGGCGGCTTCAAGCCGGTGCTGGGTGTATACTCCACTTTCATGCAGCGGGCCGTGGACCAGATCATTCACGATATTTCGCTGATGCACATCCCGATCCTGGTAGGACTGGACCGGGCCGGGCTGGTGGGTGGCGACGGCCCTACGCACCAGGGTCTTTACGACATTGCCCTTCTGAATCCCATACCGAATATCGTGCTCATGGCTCCCAAGGATGAAAATGAGCTTCAGCACATGGTTTACTCCGGCAGCCTACTGCCCAAGCCTGTCTTTATCCGCTATCCCAAGGAGCCGGGTCGGGGAGTGCCCCTTGATAAGGATTTGCTTGAAATTCCCGAGGGTAGGGCGGAAGTGCTGCGCCGCGGCGGCCACGCCCTGATCCTGGCCGTGGGCCCCCTGGTGTACCGCGCCCTGGAAGCAGCCGAGCGGCTGGCTCTTCATGATAAAATCGAAACAACTGTGGTTAATATTCGTTTCATCAAGCCGCTGGACCGGGAACTGATTTTTTCCCTGGCGGCCGGAATTAACAAAATTATCACTGTGGAGGATGGAACGGCTATGGGCGGTTTCGCTTCCGTCATCCACAAGGAATTCCTGCAAACCGTGACCAACAGACACGAATTTCTCACGTTGGCCGTCGGGGAAGGCGTCATGCCCCTGGCTTCCCGGGAAGAGCTGTTGGAGCATTTCGGTTTGAACAGCGACGGCATATACCGCCAAGTCCGCGCTTTCGTCAACAAAACCTGAGTCGAGCTTTCCTGCGAAGGATATCTGCCAGCGGCAAGAAACCGGCCCGTGAATTTACCTGGGCCGCGATTTTTCGTTCTTGGGGGGTCCGCTTTGCGAAAAAATTAATTCCCCTTGGCCCTGGCAAGGGAAATTTTCTGTTTGATCAGGTGATAGAAGAAAGGCAGATCTTGGATCAGGTATCTTTTCCAAAGTCTGCGCGGTTCCTGGCAAAGCCTCCAGCACCATTCCAGCCCCAGCCTTTGCATCCAATGCGGCGCTCGCCGCATCTCGCCGGAAATGTATTTGAAACTGCTTCCCGTTTCGACGGCCAGGGGAATTTCGCAGGCGGCCTGATTTTTTTCAATCCACTTTACTCCTTTGGGGTAGCCCAGAGAAACAAACAAAACAGCAGGTTTTTTTTCTCTGAGCAGGGAACGGATTTTTTCGTTTTCAGCCTGCCGGTCTTCGAAACCATATTCGGGGAAGTAGGCGCCGGCGATACGCAGGCCCGGAAAACGCTTGCACAGGGCTCGGGCAGCCCGGTCGGCGGTTCCCTCGGGGCTGCCGAACAAAAATACGGAAAAACCTTTCCGGGCCGCCATCCCGCAAATTTGCAGCATCAGGTCCGTCCCGTTGATCCGTTCCCGCAGGGGAGTTTTCAGAAAACGTGCTGCCCAAAGCAGGGGGACGCCGTCCGGGACGACAAGGGCGGCATTGCGGAAAATCACTTGCCGGTCAGGTTGACCGAGGTTCCCGACCAGTTGATCAACGTTGGCGGTGATGATATGGCTTGGACGGCCGCAAGAAATCATGCTCTCCGCCCGATCCAGGACCTCGGCCATGCCTAGATTATCGATCCGGGTTTCCAAAATGACGATGGCTGTAGAGGAGGGTTTTGTCTCCCCGTTCATTGGCGATCTTCCTTTTTTTCTGTCCGCGGCAAACTTAAAAAATTTGCGGGCTCTTCTTTTATTATTCTTAAATTCTGAACGAGAAAAGCAAAATCAGCAAGCAAACGCATTCCCAGCGCCGATTTTATCCATTTTGTCAGCATTTTTATTGGCATCGCCCTGCGGAACAGGTAGAGCGGAGCGGAGCTCAAGCCGCGCCAGATGCTAACCTTGAATCTAGCCTGGCCGACAAAACATTTCAGCCTGGGAATGACCATAGGCGGATTGTAAAGCATGACAACCGGAAATACAATCCGTTCCCGCCCTGATCTTCTGCGGAGACCGCCCGCCTGCCACTGCCTTGTGCAGCCTTGACAGCCGGATATTTTTTCTTTATCATGATGCCATGATTGTTGGCTACAACACCGATATCAAATACCGCAAAGAGGTCTTTCATATCCAAACCGAGGACAAAGGCCAGGGCAATCCCCTTATCGAGACCCTGGTTTACCTCCATGGCGAGATCCTGCTCTCCCGCCGCATCTCCTATGCTCACTTGCTGCCGGTGGAGGAAAAAACCAAAAAGGTAAAGAGCCTGATGAAAAGTCAGCACGACCAGGTCATCGCTGAATTAAAAGAGGGACGTTTCTCGCACCTGATGTCCATGGATACCCAGGACATCGAAGACCAAACCCTTGATGAAATGGTGTTGCAATATTTAGTCGACGAAAACCCCTGATTCATGTCCGAAAATATTCTCCTCATTGACGGCATGTACCTGGTTTTCAGTTCCTTCTTCTCCCACCATGCCATGCGCACCCTCAAGGGCGAGCCCACCGGGGCCATTTTCGGTTTCATCAGCCGGGTGGAAAGCCTGATCCATGAATTGCATCCCAAGCGGCTGGTGGTGGCCTTTGATTCCAAGGAAAAGAATTTCCGCCGTGACCTGTATCCCGCATACAAGGCCAAGCGCCTGCAGCCGCCAGAAGAACTGATCCAGCAGCTGCCGGCCATCCGCGAATACCTGACCTGCCGCGGCATCCATTTTTTGGAAAAACCAGGTCTGGAAGCCGACGATATCATTGCCCTGCTGGCCCGGCGTTTCGCCGCCGCCGGCAGCGAAGTGCTGATCTTCAGCGCCGACAAGGATCTGTTTCAATTGGTGGCGGAGCGGATATTTATTTTTCACCCCAAACTGAAAAGAAAACTTGACCGCGGCGATGTCAAGGAATTCTTTGGGGTTTTTCCCGAGCAGATCGTCGACTACCTGGCCCTGGCCGGAGACGCTTCGGACAATATTCCCGGCATCCCGGGCATCGGCGATAAAACCGCGACAAAACTGATCGAAAAGTTCGGCAGTCTGGCGGCCATGCTTGCAGGACTCGACCAGGTCGAAGCCAAGTTGCAGGAAAAAATCAGGGCCAATATCCACCTTTTCGAGCTGTGGCACCGCTTGCTAGATTTTTCCAAAATCCCGGCCGTGGATCTTGACCTGCAGGTGCCGCCTTTTGTGGCCAGCGCCGCCGAGCCCCTGCTTGAGCTGTACCGCCGCTTCCAGTTCAACAGTTTGCTGAAAAAAATGGACGCCACTCCCCGGGCCGCCAATGCAGAACCTGCCATAGCCGCCCGCCTGGTCGAGAATCCCGCCCAACTAAAGGAACTCGCCGGAAAAATAAAAACGGCCGGAAGTTTCGCCTGGGATATCGAGACCACGGCGATCGAATTTTTCAAGGCCGGGCTTGTCGGCCTTTCGGTTTTCGTTGACGGCGCCGGGTATTATGTTCCCTTTTTGGTTCCCAACGCGGCCGCGGCGCGTTTCCATTTGACTATAACAGATTTTCAAAATGAAATGGCCGGACTTTTCCATGACGCCAAGATAAAGAAAACCGGGCACAACCTGAAGTTCGACATGCTGCACCTGCTGCGCGAGGGCATTCCGGCCGACGGCATCGAACACGACACCATGATCATGTCCTATCTTCTTTTTCCCAACCGCCGTTCCCACCAGTTAAAGGAATTGAGCGCCGAATTTCTGGGGGTCAGACAGACAACTTATGATGAATTGGTCGGCAAGGGCAAAAGCCGGGTCAAAATCACTGAAGTGGATGTGGAACAGGTTGGCAGCTACTGCGTGGCCGATTCCCGGAGTTCCTGGCAATTAGTGGAGAAACTGCTGCCGCAGCTGCGGGACAAACGACTGCTGGATCTTTATCGCGAGATCGAAATGCCGCTGCTCCACGTTCTGCTGAACATGGAATGGCACGGCATCGGCATCGACCGCGCTTTCCTGAAAAAGGCCGCCACTCGTTTGCAGGAACAGATCGCCGCGACCGAAAAAGAGGTCCAGGAGCTGGCGGGCTACGAATTCAATCTGAACTCCTCCCAGCAGCTGGCCGAACTGCTCTTTGAGAAAATGAATCTGCCGCTTAGTAAAAAAACCCGCAAGACCAAGGTCCAATCCACCGACATCGACGTGCTTAACGAGTTGAAGGGCTTTCCCATCGTCGAAAAGCTAATCGCCTACCGGACTTATAAAAAACTGCATTCCACCTACGTCCAGGGCCTGCTGGACAATCACGATGAAAATGACCGCGTTCATACGTCGTTCAACCAAACGGTCACGGCCACCGGCCGCCTCTCTTCGTCCAATCCCAACCTGCAGAACATCCCGGTAGGTGAGATCGCCGGGCTCAACCTGAGGCGGGCATTTGTCGCAGCCAAGGACAGGCTGCTGCTGTCGGCCGATTATTCCCAGATAGAACTGCGGGTCATGGCCCATTTTTCCGGGGATGAAAACCTGCTGCAGGCTTTTGCTGAAGGCATGGACATCCACCAGCACACCGCCGACCTGGTCTTCGCTGCCGACCTTTTTTCGCCGCGGAACGAATTGCGCCGGCGCGCCAAGATCATCAATTTTTCGATCATATACGGCAGCGGCGCCTATTCCCTGGCCAGGGAGTTGGGTGTGAGCTTCGCCAAGGCCAAGGAATTCATCGACCGTTACTTTGAAAAATACAACGGCGTCAGGCTCTTCATGGACAAAGTAATCGCCGCCGCGGAGAAGGATCCCGAAGTGAGGACCATTTCCGGACGCGTCCGTCCTATTCCCGAAATTCTAAGCTCCAACCGCACGGTCAAGGAGAACGGCAACCGCATGGCCATCAACACGATCATCCAGGGCAGCGCCGCCGATATCATCAAGATCGCCATGATCCGCATCCACGGGCATCTGCGCTCCATGCAAAGCCGCCTGATCCTGCAGGTGCACGACGAATTGGTTTTTGAATACCCTGCCGACGAAGAAAAACGGTTGCTGGCCATGGTCAAGAGGGAAATGGAAAGCGCCTTGCCGTTGAAAGTGCCGCTGAAGATCAGCTTGAAAAAAGGCCGGAACTGGGCCGACATGGTGGAGATCGAGGCGCAGCCATGAAGGAAATCGATGCGGAAAAATTCAAGGAGATCGTCAAGCGCGGCATGGAATTCCTGTTCCAGGACCGCCTGCTGCTCAACAAGATCAATGTTTTCCCCGTGGCCGACGGCGACACCGGCGACAACCTGACCCATACCCTCATGCCTGTTTACGAGCAGATCGACGAGATGAGCGAGCCGCGACTGGACGACCTGGCCGCCCGGCTGGCGGCCGGGATGCTGATGTCGGCCAAAGGCAATTCCGGGGTGATCTTTTCGCAGTTTTTCTTCAGTTTCGCCAAGGCTCTGAAGGGCAAGGCCACGATCGGCCCGGCCGATTTCAGCCTGGCCATGGAAAAAGCCGTGAACGAAACCTACGCTTCCATCGCCCAGCCCAAGGAAGGGACCATCCTTACCGTGCTGCGCCACAGCGCCAAAGAATTCAAGCGCCTGGCCATGGAAGGCGAATTGTATCACGTGATCTTTGAAAAAGTGATCATCAAGGCCAAGGAAATCCTGGAAAAGACCCGCGATATCCTGCCACAGCTGAAGAAGGCCAAGGTGGTCGATGCCGGCGGATTGGGATTCTTTCTTTTTTTCAAGGGCATGGCCGCCGCGGTCCAGGGCGGGCGGGAATACCCGCCCGGGGCAGACTGCGGCGCTTTTGACCAGGTCCCCCAGACAGTAGAGGCCTCCGAGTGGGCCTTTTGCGCCGAATGGGTGTTCCGGCCGCGCGGCCGGGGCAAGGATTTTTTCATGGCGCAGCTGAAAAAATGGGGCGACTCGCTGCTCATTGCCGGAGACGCCGACATGCTTCATCTCCATATTCACACCGACAGCCCCGAAAGCGTGGAAAAAGAATTGTTCCGCCATGGTGAAATCGTTTCCCGCAAGGTCGACTCCCTGCTGGAACCGCGGCCGCATTGCCCTGATATCGGCATCGCCCTGATCATGGATTCGGCGGTAGATATTCCCGAACAGGCGGAGAAAACCTGGGGTATCACCATCGTGCCCCTGCAGATCCTGCTGAACGACCGCTATTGCCGCGACCGCTTCGAAATCGGCAAGGAGGAACTCTACCGCCGCATGCGCAGCGAAAAGGACCTGGTGGTCAAAACCTCGCAGCCGGTGCCGCTCGATTTCAAGACCGCTTTCGAATCGGCTCTGTCCCGAAAGAAGCAGGTACTTTTTTTCAGCCTGTCGTCGCGCTTGAGCGGCTCTTATCAAAACGCCATGGCGTCGCTGCGCTCTTTGCCAGCCGCCGATCAGGCCAGGGTGCGCATCATCGATACGCGCAATGTTTCGGCCGGCAGCGGACTGCTGCTCTGCAGCGCCGTGCAGCTCCTGCAACAGGGGCGGGACCTGGACCAGACCGTTGCCGAGATCGAATCCCGGCGCCAGGAGGTCGTGTCCCTGGGTTATGTCGAATCCCTGGAATATGCCGTGCGCGGCGGCCGTTTGCCCCCCTTGGCCGGCTCCGTGACCCGCCTGCTGGGGATCAAGCCGCTGGTGGCCTTTGAAAACGGGGTGTTGGTGAAAAAGGGGATGCTGTTCAGCGACAGGAACAAGGAAAAAAAAGTTGTGCATCGCTTCCTAAAAAAACTTGAATTGGGCAAGGCCTATTCCGTGGGCGTGGTGTACACCGACAACCCGCAGGCGGCCTTGCTGCTCGAAGACGAACTGGCCAGATCGACGCTAAAGATCTCGTCCATCTACCAGGTCGTTGGCGCGGCGGTTCTCGGCGCCCACGCCGGCCCCGGCACGTTCTGCCTTTTCGCTCTGGCGGACAACTGATCCGCCGGCCCGCGGGAGGAAGTATGGAAGAAAAGATAAGGCTGGGCATCAGCTCCTGCCTGCTGGGCAACAAGGTGCGCTATGACGGCGGCCACAAGTTCGATCCCTTCCTGGTCAACACCCTCGGACAATTCGTAACATACGTGCCGGTCTGCCCCGAGGTGGAATCGGGATTTACTGTGCCCCGTGAAGCGTTTCGCCTGGTCGGCGACCCGGCGGCGCCACGGCTGATCACCAGCCAAAGCAGAGTCGACGCCACGCTGCAGATGGAGCGCTGGCTGGCGAAAAAGCTGCCGCTGCTGGAAAAAGAGGATTTGTGCGGCTTTATTTTCAAGAGCCAGTCCCCGTCCAGCGGCATGGAGCGGGTCAAGGTCTACAATGAAAAAGGCATGGCCGAAAAGAAAGGGGTGGGAATTTTCGCCCGGGCCCTGATGGAGCGCCTGCCGCTGCTGCCCGTGGAAGAGGAAGGCCGTCTGCAGGATATCCAGCTCCGCGAAAACTTCATCGTGCGCATCTTTGTCTACCGCCGCTGGCGCGAACTGCTGGCCGCCGGGACCGCAAGCGGGCGCCTGGTCGATTTCCAGCGCCGCCACAAATTGCTGTTCATGGCCCACAGCCCGGAAATGGCCCGGCAGCTTGGCAGGCTGGTGGCGGGGGCCGGAACGCGTCCGGCCGCCGAGGTCTTCCCCGAGTACGAAAAACTGCTCATGACCGCCCTCAAGCAAAAGGCCACCGTGCGCAAGAACGTCAACGTGCTGCAGCACATGTTGGGCTATTTCAAAAAGCAGCTCGACGTTTTTGAAAAAAAGGAAATGCTGGCTGCGATCGAAACCTACCGCCAGAACCTTGTGCCGCTGATCGTGCCGCTGACATTGCTGAAGCATTACATCGACAAGTTCCAGCAGCCGTACCTGCATGAGCAGTTTTATCTCGATCCGCACCCCCTGGAACTAAAACTGCGCAATCACGCCTAGGGGGCGGTCTGCGCCATTCCAAGGCAAAAGGCAATAGGTGCAGTTCCCCCTGGCGGGGACACGCGCGAACCGCCCGTACAAAAAGAAATTCGCTATGAAAAAAAGCAATGCGCCTGCCGAACGCAAAGATATTCATCCCTTAAGCGAATGCTTTGTGACGGGAATAGTGCTTGTTATTTTCAAGCCGATCCCATAAAATAGAAAACAGAGGTACTCCATCATGAAAGTAAAAAAAATTACTTTGATTTTGCTGTTGATGTCTATCGCCGCCGGGGCCTTTGCGGCCGAGGCGCGGTTTATGACCTATCCCGATATCCATGGCGACAAGATAGTCTTCACCTATGAAGGGGACCTCTGGCTGGCCGAGCGC
>SPCN01000209.1 GCA_004525465.1 Chrysiogenales bacterium
GGTTATAGATGATGGGTCAGAGGTGAAGAGAATTCTTTCGGTTTAATATTGAAATTATTGAAATTGCTGTTTTTCTTACCTATAACCTATCACCCCTGACCTATGACCTATTGTTTTATGCAATTATCCCGGTTTCTTTCAAAATCTTCAAAAATCTGTGGACTCCCAAACCGTCAACCAGGTTCTTGCCTGAAGCTCCCATCTGCTCGCGGCGCTCCTGGGTGAGCTGGGCGAGCATATCCCGGAATGAATCGCTGGTCAGGGTTTCCAGTTTGCCGAACGTAAGGCCGGCCTGGTGTTCGGCCCAGGCGGCTGCCGCAACTGCCTGGCCGGGCTCCTGACAAAAATACAGCGCCGGCGTGCCCGCGGCGGCGGCTTCCAAAATCTCGTCGCCGGCCGGGACCAGGGCCAGGTCGGCCTCGAAATAGGCGCGGGCCGGGCTCTCGCTCTTGCCGCAAAAATGGATGCCGGGATAAATTTTCATCAGGTTGCGCTTGTCGGCTTTTTTCAGGCTCAATCCAGGAGCGATCTTCATTTTGAAGTGCAGGCGGTGCAGGGTATCGACGATGCGGCGCAGGTCGCGGTAGGAGAGAGGGTCGCCCAAATTAACAAAGATATTTTTTATGTTTTTGCGGTATTTTTTCTTGGCTTCATGGAAATGGCGGAACTTGTGATGCAGCAGGGCGTATGCCGGGCCAGAAATGACGATCGGTCCGGCCGCAGCCTGGTTTTTTACTTCAGTCAGAGGCTGCAAAAGGAGGTCAAC
The DNA here is from genome assembly GCA_004525465.1 of Chrysiogenales bacterium. Taxonomy (GTDB): domain Bacteria; phylum Acidobacteriota; class Aminicenantia; order UBA2199; family UBA2199; genus UBA2199. The sequence continues at coordinate 767 of SPCN01000209.1, forward strand.
TGGCTGAAAGGCGCTGCCGGCATTGACGATCTGCATGGTTTTTACCCCGGCCTTCTTCGCTTTCTCCATCAGGGTGCTGTCCGGAGTGGAAAAATGGGGCAGGTCGAAGATTATGGCCGTGATCCCGGTCAGATCCATGGTGCCCGGATCTGCACCCAGTTGCGCAGGAATGTTTTTTTCAGCCAGAAATTTCGCCGTTTTCTTGTCTTTGCTGCTGAAGATCAGCACCGGGGTGTTTTTTTTCAGGAGAGCTGCCAGCCAGGCGCAGCGGCGCAAGGGCTGCAGGCCGGATTGCGGTGCGGGGTCGGCGCGAAAGACGATCATTTAGCCCAAAACTTCTCTGATCTTCTCCATGGCGGCATCGATGTCGGCTTTTGTGATGACCAGGGGCGGTGCAAAGCGGATGATCCAGTCGTGGGTCTCCTTGCAGAGCAGGCCCTTTGCTTTCAAAGCGGTGGTGTACTGGCGGGCCTTGCCTGCCGATTCGTGCAGGACCACGCCGATCAGCAGCCCTTTGCCGCGCACGAGCTTAATTTTTGTCGTTTTTTTCTGCAGATCTTTCAATTGGCCAATGAAATAGCTGCCCATCTCAGTGGCGCGCTCGGCCAACTTTTCATCCAGCAGCACGTCGATCGAGGCCATGGCCACGGCACAGCCCAGGGGATTGCCACCAAAAGTTGATCCGTGGCTGCCGGGTTTGAAGACCCCCAGCACGTCCTGGTTGGCGGCCACGGCGCTGACCGGGAATACCCCGCCACCCAGGGCCTTGCCCATGATGATGATGTCGGGATCGATATCTTCGTACTGGTAGGCGAACAGCTTGCCGGTGCGGCAAAAGCCGGTTTGGATCTCGTCCACGGCCAGCAGGATGTTGTTTTGTTTAGCAATCGCGCTCAATCCTTTCAGGTAGCCGTCGTCTGGAACCACTACGCCGGCTTCGCCCTGGATGGGTTCGACCATGATGCCGACAGTGTTATTATTGACCGCTTTTTTCACGGCTTTCAGGTCGTTGTAAGGGACAATCTTAAATCCAGGGGTAAAAGGACCATAGTTGTCTTTGGCAAGCGGATCGGTGGAAAAGGAGACGATTGTGGTGGTGCGGCCGTGAAAATTATCGCTAAAAACGATGATTTCGGCCTTATCGGCGTCCACTTTCTTGACCAGGTAACCCCACTTGCGCATGGTTTTTATGGCCGTCTCCACGGCCTCGGCTCCGGTGTTCATGGGCAGGATCATCTCTTTGCCAGTCAACTCGGACAGTTTCTTGGCGAAAATGGGCCAGCGGTCGTTGAAAAAGGCCCGCGATGTCAGGGTCAGGATGTCGGCTTGGTCTTTCAGGGCCTTAATGATGGCCGGATGGCGGTGGCCCTGGTTGACGGCCGAATAGGCCGACAACATGTCGATGTAGCGCTTGCCTTCAGGGTCTTCTACCCAAATGCCTTCGGCTTTGGCGATAACCACTTCCAGGGGGTGGTAGTTGTGGGCGCCGTACCGATGCTCGATATCTATTAATTCCTGCGAACTTAATTTATTCATGAAATCACCTCGTTTTAATTTGGATTTTATTGTAGCAGTTTAAACTATTTCGTCAAGAGGTGAGAGAAGAGGGTGTCCGGCATGCATTGGCCCGAGAAAAATAGCGGACGAAATTTTCAAGGGTGAAAGAGTTGAAGGGTTGAAGAGTTATGAATTGAGGCAAAACGCCAATTGAATTGACTGATTGTTTCTACGCCATCAACCCTTTAACTCATGAACTCTTTAACTTCTTTTTTGTCGGGCTTGATTATTTTTAACGAAAACGGTATATTTTTGCATAAGGCAATGAATTGATGCTGAGGAGGTTAGGATGAAGGTTGGAAAGATTCTCGAAAACAAGACCAGTGTGGTGTTTTCGGTTCACATTGACGCCATTGTCAACGATGCCTTGCAAAATATGGATGAAAAAAATATTGGTGCCCTGATGGTGATCGACAGCCAGGAAAACATCCAGGGCATCGTTTCCGAAAGAGATATCATGCGCAACTGTTACCGCAACCAGGCCAATGTCAAGGGGCTGGCCATCCGCGACGTTATGACTCCGCGCGCCAAGCTGCTGGTGGCACGAGCCGAAGATGACATCAACAATCTGATGGGGGCCATGACCCAGAACCATATCCGCCACATCCCGGTGGTCAATGAACAGGACAAGGTTGTGGGCATGGTGTCCATTGGAGATATCATCAAGGCCATGTTAAAGGACAAGGATTACCAGATCAGGCATTTGAAGGACTATATCGAAAGCAAGTACCCGCTATAGGGGCGCGGTTCCCGCGCCCAAGGCAAAGAATCTGTAGGGGCGAATAAATATTAGCCCTTGGTATCAAGGCATTGGTTTCGAACTATTGGGGCGTATGGTTATACGCCCCTACGGATTATTCGACCCAGATTCCCCCCTTACTCAAGGGGGGACAAGGGGGGATTTTGATAAGGTCTATTATTCTTAATCTTACTCGTCACGCGTCAGGTTCGCGTGTCATGATCGTTCAACGCCTTTGGGCGTTGACCTGTTCGCTGAACCATTGCCAGATCGCATGGTGGAAGGCGAGCGTGGGCGGGTTCGCCCGCAGGAAGGACAGGGGATTGAAGTCCAGGGGGGCGCCGCTCTTGCGGCGCTGGAAAAGGCCTTTGCGGTAGAGGGTGTGGCGTTCGGGATGAAATTGGATGCCCAGGACGTTGGCAAAAAGGCGGTGTTCAACGGCTTCCACGATTTTTCCGTCCAGCGAAGTGGCAGTCACATGCAAATTTGCACCCAGTTCAGCGATCGCCTGGTGGTGGGCTGTGGCCACGAAGGGACGGTCACCTCTTGAAAATCCCATCTCGCGCACAAAAACGCTGTCTGCACCCAAGCGGATGCGATGGAACGTCATCATCAGTTCCATATCGTTCGGGAAGAGCTTTCCCAGATAGATTCCCGAATGGACCCGGTCGGGATCTGCTGCCAGGACTTCTTCCACTGTCTTTTGGCCGTACACTTCGCTGGGGATGTCCTGGATCAGGCTGCCACCGGTGGCCACGTTCAGGCTCTGGGCCCCCAGGCAGATGGCCAGCAGGGGAAAATCCCTGCGCCCGGCCAGGAACGGGATGAAAGCCGGGTTCCTGCTGCCGCCCAGCAGGTGAAAAAGGAAAGAGATCTCGTAAAAGGAACGCGCTGGCGTCGTGGGTTCGGAAAGCAAGCTGATCCCCTGGTTATACAGCGTTGGAGGAATATCCATGCCCCCGGTGAAAAGGATGCCGCTGGCCGCGCTGAATATCTCCTTAAATTGAGCAGTCCAGAGGTTTTCCTGGAACAGGTCTTTGGCATCCACCCGGCCCGTTATTTTTCGGAATTGAACCCAGGTGAGCCGATTCTGCTGCACGTAAGTGAAGGCTTCCTGGTAAGCTTTGGCTTCCTCGCCATTGGCTAGTTCATCCTCGTGGTAGATCCCCAGCAGCACCAGTGATTTCAACGGCATGATGTTTTTTTCGTACAATTCCACTATGTTCTGAACCTGGAAGAGAGTAGGATGGGTCATGACGATGACCGGGTCTCCCGGGGGGAAGCCCAGGGTTTCGACGGCCGCCAGTGCGTTGTTCAAGAACAGAAGAAAAATAAGGGAACGAATGACTTTTTTCATGGATGGATTCCTCGCGGGTAAGAAA
>SPCN01000146.1 GCA_004525465.1 Chrysiogenales bacterium
CCGGGGCTGTAAATAGGAAAGGTTTATCGTTGCCGGAGGATGGTGCGGGTATTTTTTGCGCGGGAAAACAAAGAACGGTCCTTACTGGGCGGCCGGGCTTTCGCCTTCTATCGTGGCTAGAAGGGTCTGCGCTTCCATGGCGCTGGGTGTGTTGGGATATTCCGATAGGATCCGTTTCAGGCCCACGGCCGCCTCTTCCTGCCGTTTGTTCCCGATCTGCATTTTGGCCAGCTGCATTAGGATGAGCTCCTTGGCCATGGCGGTCTTTTTATCGGCCAACATGCGTTTGAGCAGGCTTTCCGCTTCCTGAATTTTTCCGCCGGTTGTCAGTATGGTGGCGGTGAGGATTTGCTTTTCATCATTGAGCATGGCGATGCGGCTGGTGGGGAACTCTTTCAGAGCAGCTTCGGCTTTTTGCAGGTCGCCTTTTTCAAAATACAGGGTGGCGATGAACAACCTTCCCGCAGCCGAGATCCCCTTTTTGAATTTCATTTCCTGGAGCTTGGTGATTTTTTGGTCCACGCTCAGTTTGGCGTCGTTGCGGACACGGAAAGCTTCGCTATAAACCTTGTTTTCACCAGCGGAACTCAGGTTCTTGAAAAAAAACACTGCCAGCAGAATCAGGATGGCTAAAACGGCGATGCCGGCGCCCGCGAGGATGCGCCGACGGTTATTTAAAAAAAAGGTTATAGCTTTCTCAAAAAAATTGAGAAACGGATCAGCCTTCAAATGGTCTTTTTCCTTTTTTTTCATTTTTACCTCAATTTTGCGCCTGAGATGACTCGAACATCCAACCCTGGGATTAGGAATCCCATGCTCTATCCTTTGAGCTACAGGCGCAAGAATACAGCAATATCACTTTTCGCCGCCCATGTCAATTGACCTTTGAGTGCAATCGTGCTAAGTTGAGAAGACATATCCGCCGCTGCCGGACCGCGATGGGGCTGCCAGCCGGCTTTTTCGGCTATAGCGGGCAGCGACGGCAGAGGAATTAGAGAATGAAAAGCAAAAACATCAAGGGCGTGCGTTTGATCGTGGCTGCCATGGTTCTGTTTTTTATCGTTTTTGTCATCATCCGTTTCTATTTTGAAGAAAGCAAAAATTTCTCGCCCCTGGCCCTGAAAGGCAGCACCTTGATCTTCGGGTTGTGGATCATCATCATTCTTTTCGGCCTGACCTTTCTTTTCATTCTGGCCCGCAATATTCTGAAAATGTATCTTGAAAACAACCAGAGCGGCACCGGGCACAGCTTCAAAAACAAGCTGGTCTTTTTTTTCATCGCCTTTTCCCTTGTCCCGACCCTGCTGCTCTTTATTTTCGCCACCGACGTCATCTCGCAGAGTATCGAGCAGTGGTTCAAGACCCCCATCGAGAACATTATGCACAATGTCGAGGATGTCAAAAAAAATTACTACGGCAAGATCACCGGGGATCTCGAGCACTTTTCGAAGCTGATCGCTGCCATGATCCAGCAAAAGAGAATGTACACCGATGAGAACAAGATTTTCCTGCAGAACAAGCTCAAGGAGAAGATGCTGGAATACAAGCTCGACGTGGTCAACATCTATAAGAATAAAAACGAGGTGTTCGCCATTTTCAATCCGCGCATTCCCATGCAGGAGTATAAGAACCTGCCGCTGAACATCGTCTACCGCGGCCTGGGCGGCGCCGGCTTTACCACCATCGACACCTTGAAGACCGGGGAGTTGATCCGTAACGGCGTTGCCTTCGACATCACCCAGGGGGACAAGATGCTGATCATCACCGGAAAATACTTTCCGGAAAGCTATACCCGCAGCCTGAACGCCTTGGCGGGCATGGTCAGCAAGCACAGCCAGATGCGCGTCCTGCGCGATCCGGTCAAAAATACCTATATCCTGCTTTTTTTGTTCATCACCATCCTGATCATCTTTTCCGCTTCCTGGCTCGGTTTTTACCTGGCCAAGGGCATCACCGTACCGATTGAAAAACTGATATCGGCCACAGCCGAGATCGCCAAGGGCAACCTGGATGTACGCATCGATTACAAGGCCAAAGATGAATTCAACACCCTTATCAATGAATTCAACCGCATGGCTTTTGACCTGAAGGAAAACCGCGACAAGCTGAACCGGCGTACCATCGAACTGCGCCACCGGCGCAGCATTACCGAAACCATCCTGAAAAACATCACTTCCGGCGTCATGGCCCTGAATGCCAGCGGCGAGATCATCGCCATCAATCCCGAGGCCGCCCGCATGCTGTCATTGGACATGGAAGCGGTGGCGCGGAAAAATTTCGCGGCCGTGATCTCGGATACCATTTACCAGGACATTCATGTGTTGATCCGCAAGGCCTTTGAGACCCGCTTCAAGCTGATCGAAAAAGAGATCGATGTCAAATTGAAGGGCAAATACATCAACCTGGCCGTCAAGATCACCCAGCTGCGCAACCCGATCAACAACCGTTTCGCCGGCTTGCTGGTGGTTTTGACCGACCTGACCGAACTTATCAAGGCCCAGCGCATGCTGGTGTGGCGCGAAGTAGCCAAGCGCATCGCCCACGAGATCAAGAATCCCCTGACCCCGATCCAGATCTCTTCACAAAGGATCTTGCGCTCGCTGGACCAGCCTCCGGATAAATTCCGCTCCATCGTCGAAGACAGTCTGAACATCATTTCCCAGGAGTTGGCTTCTATAAAAAACCTGGCCGAGGAATTCGCCAATTTCGCCCGTCTGCCCGAGATCAAGTTCAGCCAGGGCGATATCAATGAAATACTGGAAAAACTTCTGACCGTGTACACTTCCATTTACCAGAAGGTCCAGTTCAAGGTCAAGTTAGACGTGGAGCTGCCGCCTCTGGTCAAACTCGATGTCGAACAGATCAAGAGGGTGTTGGTCAATGTCCTGGACAATGCCCTGGAGATCATCGGCAAGGAAGGCGAGATCGAAATTTCCACCAGTTACAACGGGGAAAGCAAGTTCATCACCATCGAGATCGCCGACAATGGGCCCGGCATCAGCGATGAAGACAAGCAGAAAGTGTTCATGCCCTACTTTTCCAAAAAGAGTTCCGGCACCGGCCTGGGCCTGGCCATCGCCCACAACATCGTCGAGGAGCATAACGGCCTGATCTCGGTTACCGACAACCAACCGCAAGGGGCCAGGTTCATTATTGAACTGCCGGCTTGAAATGCATCGTGGTGCTTGAGCGTTTTGCAGGACTAGGCACACAGAGAAAATAAAAGAGGAGAAATCAGCCATGTCCGAAAAAATGTTACCGATCAAGGAAGTGGCCGCCCGTTTCGGTATCGCCGAAGCGGAACTGTATTATTACGGACCCTTCAAAGCCAAATTGGAACCTTCGCTGGCCCGGCGTCTGGACAAGTGCGAAAGCTGCGGCAGGCAGGTGCTGGTGACCGCGACCACCCCGACTCCGGCCGGCGAAGGCAAGACCACCACCGCCATTGGTCTGTCCATGGCCCTGAACCGTATTGGGGTAAAATCCATCGTCACCCTGCGCGAGCCATCCCTGGGGCCGGTCTTCGGCATGAAAGGCGGGGCTACCGGCGGCGGCGCCTCCCAGGTGTTGCCCGCCGACGAGATCGACCTGCACTTCACCGGGGATATCCACGCCGTCACCACGGCCAACAACCTGCTGGCGGCAATGATCGATAACCACATCCAGCAGGGCAACCGCCTGGCCATCGACACGCGGCGCATCGCCTGGCGGCGGGTGATCGACATGAATGACCGCGCCTTGCGTGAGATCGTCATCGGTCTGGGCGGCCGACAGAACGGTTTCGCCCGCGAGGACGCTTTCAACATCTCAGTGGCCTCGGAAATCATGGCTGTTCTGTGCTTGGCGGAGGATTTTCAGGACCTGAAGGACCGCTTGGCCAAAATGGTCATCGGCTACACCTCCAAAAGCAAACCCATCACTGCCGCCGACCTGAAGGCCGTGGGCTCCATGGCCCTGCTGCTGAAGGACGCCATCAAACCCAACCTGGTGCAGACCTCGGAAGGCACGCCGGCCATCATTCACGGCGGCCCTTTTGCCAATATCGCTCATGGCACCAATTCCATCCAGGCCATACGCCTGGCTCAGGCCCTTGCCGAAGTCACGGTCACCGAAGCCGGTTTCGCCTCGGAACTGGGCGGCGAAAAATTCCTGAATTTCGTTTGCCAGACGGGAAAATTCAATGTGGACGCCGTGGTGCTGGTCACCACGCTGCGGGCTTTGAAATATCACGGCGGGGCCGGCAAGGACCATCTTGCCGAAAAGAACCTGGAGGCCCTGGTCAAGGGATTTGACAACCTGGACAAGCACATCGAGAACATGCAGGCCTTCGCTGTGCCTCTGGTCGTGGCCGTCAATTATTTCCCCGACAACGATGCCGAGGAACTGGCACTGGTTGTGAAGCATGTCGCTTCCCGGAAAGCCAAGGCCTTTGTCTGCGACCCATTCAACAAGGGTGGGGAAGGGTGCCAGGACCTGGCCCGGGAAGTCGAGCAGGCCACACGTTCAGGTGCCCGTGTCAAACCCATTTATGAGCCGGGCTGGGCCATCCCCCGCAAGATCGAGACCATCGCCGTCCAAATGTACGGCGCCGCCCGCATCAATTACACCCGCCAGGCCCGCAAGGATATTGAATTGCTCAATGAACTGGGCTATGACAAGCTGCACGTGATCATCGCCAAAACCCCCAACTCACTTTCAGATGATGCCAAGGCCCTGGGCCGGCCGAGAAATTTCGACGTGGACGTGGACCGGGTTTTTCTGGCGGCCGGGGCCGGCTTCGTGGTGGCGGTCTGCGGCGAGATCATGCTCATGCCGGGCCTGCCCCGCAACCCCGCCGCCGAAAACATCGACATCGACGCCGAGGGTAACATCAGCGGTCTGTTCTAGCCAACGTCTTTTTGTGCCGACATCTGCTCAGTTGGGGATGATGGGCAACCCTAAATCATTTGCTGCCGCCTATTGACATGAAAAATATTTTCCCTCAAAATACCCCCCATGGGAATTATTGTTTTTTTTTGAATTCAGTGAAGGAAAATAAAAAGGTCATGAATATATTGGATTCGGGAGTTCGCCAAGTATGAGAACGTTTTCAATTTTTGCCGTCATCGCGACCAATCTTTTTATCGGATTCAGGTACATCTATCTCATCAAAAAAGGGAAAATAAGCCCGGCATTGGCCATGTGGGTATTTTTTACCATAGCGGTTATTGGAAGTTTGCTGACCTATTTGACCGAGGGAAATTATGGATTGTTGGACAATATTTTGAATAGCGCAGACCTTCTTCTGGTTTCGTCTGTGGCGATAGCGATTGCCGTCTGGGGGGATAAAAGTACGCGATTCGATCGATTCGATAGCTGCTGCCTCATCGCGGTTCTCTTGCTGATTGTTTTTTGGACAGTTACCCAACTGCATGTAGTCGCTCATCTCTCGATTCAATTGATTCTGGTGATCGCTTATATTCCGGTTGTCAGGCGCTTGTGGCGATCGAACAAAAATACGGAATCATTCATCATGTGGATCGGCTTGCTGCTTGCTCCTATATTCTCTTTGCTGTCGAGCCGTGGAGTGCTCGCGACCGTTTATGCGGTTCGTGCCATCGTATCCACTTCGCTGCTTTTGCTGCTGATGGCTCGTGCAGAATTCAAAGAAAAGCGTATCCCTTCGTAGATAAGAAAACTTGGCGAAGTTCCTTGAAGTATTAATTTGAAACCTTGAGGAGAGCCTTAAAGGCCCGTACTTTATTCGGCCCAGAGCTTCATCAAATTGACGATCACCTCCGAGGCTTTTTGCATGTCCTCCAGGGCGATCCATTCCTGCTTGGAATGAAAATTATGTCCGCCGGTGAACAGGTTGGGGGTGGGCAGGCCCATGAAGCTGAGCCGGGCCCCGTCGGTGCCGCCGCGGATGCTGGCGCGTTCGACCTTCAGCCCGGCCATGGCCACGGCCTGTTCGGCCTTGGCCAGCACATCGGGGTATTTGTCAAGGATGACCTTCATATTGCGGTAGGATTCGCTGATCTTCACTTCCCCCTTGGATCCGGGGAACTGGGCGGTCACTTTGGCGGTGATTTTTTCAATCCGTTTCTCGAATTTTTTC
>SPCN01000093.1 GCA_004525465.1 Chrysiogenales bacterium
ATCGCTGTGTTCATGGAAACCTGGCTCTCCGGGGGGTACGGCCGGCTGCTCGGCTGCTACGACGAAATGGTATTCCGCACCCTGGTCAATGAAAAAAGCCGCATCTACGACCTGGTCGCCCTGGAATCGGCGGGCACCCGGCTCGATTTCCAGGTCGGGGCCATCTCCTACCTTTACGGCGCCCGCTTCTTCGGCTACCTGGGGCTCCGCTTCGGGCCGGAGAGCATCATCAAATGGGTCAACCGCAGCGACGACAGCCGGGCCTATTTCTCTTCCCAGTTCAAAAAAGTATTCGGCCTGCCGCTCGACCGGGCCTGGACGGAATGGATCGAATGGGAGAAGATTTTCCAGGCCGCGAACCTGGAGACTATCCGCTCCAGCCCACTCACCCCATACCAGGATATCTCTGCCAAAGCGCTGGGATCGGTGTCGCCGGCCTTCTACGATGCGCGCCGGGGGAAAATATTTCTGGGGGTCAACTACCCGGGCCAGGTGGCCCATTTGGCGACTATGGACATCCAGAGTGGGACCATGCGCAAACTGTGCGACGTCAAGGGGCCGGCCCTTTATTGCGTTTGTTCACTAGCCTACGATGCCGATCAGGGCATCCTCTTCTATACCACCGACAACAACGCCAGGCGCGACCTGCGCCAGCTGGAGGTCGACAGCGGCCGCAGCCGCCTGCTCATCCGGGACGGCCGGATCGGCGACCTGGCCTTCAACCGCAGCGACCGGTCGCTCTGGGGCATCCGCCATTACAACGGCATCTCCACCATCGTCCGCATCGCGCCACCCTACCGGGAATGGAAGCAAATCTACTCCTGGCCCTACGGCAAGGACATCTACGATATCGCCATCTCTGCCGACGGCCGACTGATGGCGGCGGCGCTGACCGAGATCAGCGGCCGCCAGTCGCTGATCAAGATCGACCTGAAAAAACTCGAAAACGGCGAAGCTGTCTACGAGACCGTCTCCGATTTTGAAAGCAGCTCGCCGGCCAATTTTGTCTTTTCCGAGGATGGACGGTCACTGTACGGATCATCATATTATTCCGGCGTGGCCAACATCTACCGTTGCGATCTGGACTCCAACCAGGTCGAGATCCTGACCAACACCGAGAGCGGATTCTTCCGCCCGGTTCCCCTCGACGACGAATCGCTGCTCGTATTCCGCTACACGGCCGACGGCTTCCGGCCGGCCATCATCTCCAGCCAACGGCCGGATGAACTCCAGGTGCGGGCCATCACCATGCTGGGCCAGCAGATCAGCGAGCAGCATCCCCAAGTGCGAGACTGGGTGGCCGAACGGCCCAGCCTCATCGATCCCGGGCCGCTGATCTTATCCAGCGGAACGTACACGCCGCTGAAAGAGATCGGGCTGAAGTCGCTATTCCCCATCGTCGAGGGCTACAAGGATTCCGCGGCCTACGGCCTGAACTTCCATCTGGCCGACAAATTCAGCCTCGAAAAAATCAACCTGACCGCCAGCTACTCTCCCGACAACGACCTGGAACCCGAAGAACGGATTCACCTGCGGCTGCAGGTGAACCTGAAGAACTGGGAGTTCACCGCCGCCCACAACGCCGCCGATTTTTACGACCTGTTCGGCCCGACCAAGACCAGCCGCAGGGGGCAATTGCTGCAGCTGCAGTTCCGCAAGATCCTGATCTACGACGCACCCAATCGTTTCCTGGACTATAACATCCAGGCAACAGGCTACTTCGGGCTGGAGCGGCTGCCCGATTTCCAGAACATCGCCATCGAACAGGGAAGGTTTTTTACCTTGAACGCCAAATTGAATTACAAGTACCTGCGCAAATCCCTGGCCGCCGTTGAAGAAGAGAAGGGCTACCAGTACCGGCTGGTGCTGGCCAACACCTACGTCAACCGCAGCATTTATCCGCGCCTCTACGGCTGCCTCGACTACGGCATCCCCCTTCCCATCCGCCACTCCTCGCTGTGGCTGCGCGGAGCGGCCGGCAGCGCCTACGGCGACCGCCAGGATCCCTTCGCCAACTTCTATTTCGGCGCTTTCGGCAACAACTGGATCGACCACCAGGAGAGCAAGCGCTACCGCGAGTATTACGGCTTCCCGGGCATCGGCCTGAACGAGGTCGGCGGCCGGAACTTTGCCAAGCTGATGCTGGAATGGAACCTGCCGCCGCTCTTTTTCCGCCGGCTCGGCTTCCCCTTCTTCTACGCCAACTGGATCAGTCCCTCGTTGTTCGCCGGCGGCCTGATCACCAACCTCGACCAGCGACCCCAGCAGCGCCGCTTGCGCAACATCGGCTTGCAGGTCGATATCCGCCTGATCGCCCTCTCCCACCACCAGCTGACCCTTTCGCTCGGTTACGCCCGGGCCTTCGAAGCGGGTCGGGATGCGAGCGATGAGTGGATGGTCTCGCTCAAGATCTGACCGTGGGTGCTCTCCTGCTGCGTATCGGCCTGGGATTTCTGCCGGTGCTGACATTTGCGGTGATCCTTTACGTGTTCGACAATTTCCGGCTGGTCAAGTTTCGCGTCGTGTGCGACGCCCTGCTGGCAGGCGCCGCCGCCGGCCTGTTCTGCCTGCTGCTGAACCGCTGGCTACTCGTTCAGACAAACCTGAGCGCTCCCTTGTACGCCCGCTACCTGTCCCCGTTCGTCGAGGAGACGGCCAAGGTTGCCTATCTCTTCCTGCTGCTGCGCCGCCAGCGGCTGGGCTTTTTGGTCGACTCGGCCATCGTCGGTTTCGCCATCGGCGCCGGTTTCGCCCTTTTAGAGAACATCTATTTTCTTTATTCCCTTCACGACCATAGCTTCCTGCTCTGGCTCATCCGCGGGTTCGGCACGGCGGTCATGCATGGCGGCACGGTCGCCCTGGTTGGCATCATGGCCAAAAGCAGGTCCGAACGACACCAGCGCGAGCGGGCCGTCTATATCCTGCCCGGCCTGGCCGTTGCGGTTCTGATCCATTCGCTATTCAACCATTTTTCCTTGCGCTGGCAGTTCCTGGCCTCGATCATTTTTCTGATCGGGCTGCCGCTGACGATCTTTCTGGTCTTCAACCGCAGCGAGCGCTCGCTGCGCCAGTGGCTGGAAGCCGGCTTCGGCAGCGATACGGAACTGCTGGAGATGATCCGCAGCGGCACCGTGCTGCAATCCAACATCGGCCGCTACCTGCAGTCACTGAAGGAGCGGCTCCCCGGTACCGTCCTGGCCGACATGCTATGCACCCTGCGCCTGCACGTAGAGCTATCGATCAAGGCCAAGGCCGTCCTGATGCTGCAGGAGCAGGGATTTCCCGTTACCCCCGACCCCGATGTGCAGGAGAAATTCCGCGAGCTGGAATCCCTGCGCCGCAGCATCGGCCGCCTCGGCAGGCGGTTGCTGGCGCCGCTGCTGCACACCAGCGCCCGTGAGCTCTGGCAGCTGCACATGCTGCGGGGCCGTTCGGGCTGAAAGAGGGGGGGGTTGTACTGATTAATCCTTCCTGGTCAATGAGTGCCGGCAGTAATGAAACTGGGGTCAAAGGCGGACTATGTTACCGTTTTCGGGTGAAATTCGATTATCGCTTCACCGGGCCCAGGTACTTGTCCAGCCAGGCCAGGGTCTCCTTGATGTACTCGTTGCGCGGCGGGATATGGTCGGTGTCATACACGAGCAGCTTCTTGTGCTGCGCCGGCGTGCCCAGCAGGTCGAACAGGGGCTTGATTGTTTCCTGGAAAGATTGGAGAGTGTCGTAGCGTCCGTTCAGCATCAGCGTCGGTACCTTCACCCTGTGCACGAAGGTCATGCGGTTGATCTCGGGGCGACCCGTTCCCTGGATCGATCCGCCCATCAGCACGCTGGCCTTGAGCCGCTCCTCCACGGCCGTGATGAGCGGCCCCATATTTCCCCCCCAGCTCATCCCCTCGTAGGCGATCTTGCCGGCGTCGATGTCGGGGCGCGTCTCAAGGTAGTCGATGCAGCGCCGGAAATCCTTGACCCTCTGGATGACGAGCTCCATGCGCTGGCGGGAGTCCGCGGCAGAGGTGCGGGCCGAAAGGACGGCCGGCGTGATGCGCTCGAAAGTTCCCTTGTAGACGGGATAAACGGCCGCCCGGCCGCTTTTCACGATGAAGGAGAGGAACATGGGGAATTCGTAGAAATTTTCGATATCCGCGCTCGAAGGCTGCATAGCGGACGCCCCGCCCGGGAAATAGATCACCGCCTGGTAGGGCGGCTCGCTGTTCACGGGCAGGAAGAGGTAGACGGGAACCCGCTCATCGCCGTAGGCGGCGGCAAACGAGACCTTCTCCAGGATCCAGCCGTTGGGATTTTCCTTACGCGTCTCGACCCGGGACTGCAGATCGGTCTTGTCGTAGGCGTAAAGCTCCTTGTAGATCTGATAGACCTGGTCCGGGACCGGCTTCATCTTATAAAGGTTCTGAACGGCGGGGATGCCTATAGTTTGAAACACGCCCCCTGGAATTTTTTCCGGCTGCTGATAGACGGCGCAGCGGAAGCCGTTCCTTGGCGAGCGTTCCATGGCCGGGGCCTGGCTCAGCTTCGTGAACATGTATGGATTATCGTCCCAGGCGCCGCCGCGGATCAGCCTGCCTTGCGGCGTTTCGTTGCTGCACCACTCGCGCACGTTTCCCGCCATGTCGTAGGCGCCGTACGACGTGACGCCCGGCAAGCTCCCGACCGCCAGCGTGCCCTTGCCCCGGAAATTGCTGAAGGGAGCGAAGACGGCGTATCCTCCCAGCTGCGGCAGCTGGATGAGCGGCGTGCCTTCGCCCCTGGCGATACCCCAGTGCTGCCCGGTCGGCAGGCTCTTTCCCGCATATTCCGTGTACGCCGCCGCCTCGTACCAGCTGACCCCGGAAACGGGATGATCTCCATGCCCCTCCGGATAGTCCCTGGCCTGCCAGGTCGCAGGTCCGGGTTGGCCGGTCTGGTCCACGAAGGCCTTGAGCGCCTCCTCCCAGGGAACTTCCTTTTCGTCGCTGATAAATTTTTCCTTCCAGAATCTCCTGTCCTCATACCCGCCGGCATTGACGAACTCCTTGAATTGACGGTTCGTGACCTCGCAGCGGTCGATGAAGAAATCGTCCAGCTTGCCGGCCGGCGTCTCGGCCCCGGCGACCCGGACCATGCCGGCGGGAATGCTTGCGGTTTTATCGAGCGTTCTTATGAGATCGGAGGGAATGATGATGTCCGGCTTTTTACTGTCGCCGCTCCAAGTAGTCGCCGCGGCCAGAACAGTTTCGTAGCCCTCCTTTTCCAGCTTCCAGCGGAAGATGCCTATCGGCACTCGCACCTTTTCGATGGGGGTCACGCCAAGGTCGGTCCATTCGCTTTCCGGTGCCGTGTACTCCTTCATGAAAACCCTGGCCCCTGCGGGGTCAGTCCGGATGTTGATGTTCAGGGAGCATTTGGAAAAAAGTTCGGCCAACCGGGGATCGTCCGGGATCACCTTCTCGGCCTGTTCAGCGAGGCGAAAGGCCGGCTCCAGGTTGCGCCACGCGTCGTTCTCCTCCACGATGCGGGCGATCTCGGGCAGGAGCTTCTCCCGGGCCCAGCGCACTTTGGCCTGGTGCTTGAAATAGATGAATGAAGCCGCCGTGAGCGTGCAGACGGCGAGAATTGCGGGGACCAAGACCCTTGGCCGCAGAAGAATACTTCTCAGTCTGGAGGTTGAGGCAGCAGGCGCCGCCGCGCCGGCTTGAAGCGGTTTCAGGTCCTGAAGCAGATCGATCGCTGTCTGGCAACGGTTATTGAGGTCCTTGGCGAGCGTTTTGTTTACAATGCGCTGGAGTTGGTCAGGAATACCGCTCCTGGCTTTTGTCAGTGGTTCCGGCTCCTCGTTGAGAATGGCATAGACCACTGCCTGCTCGTATTCGCTCCGGAACGGAGTTTTGCCGGCAAGCATTTCGTAGAGAACCACGCCCAGAGACCAGATGTCGGTCCTGTGGTCCACCTCTTTCCCCATCGCCTGCTCGGGTGACATATAGGCCACCGTGCCCAGGGTGGTTCCGGTTTTGGTCAGCTTGGTCTGGCCCTTCTGCTTGGCCAGGCCAAAATCCACGATCTTTGCCGTTCCCTCGTCAGTGAGCATGATGTTGGCTGGCTTCAGGTCGCGATGGATGATGCCTTTGCCATGCGCTTTTTTCAATCCCTCGGCGATCTGAACCGCGATCTCGACCGCGTCGTGAACCGAAAGCGGGCCGGCCTTTATTCTCTCTTTCAGGGTTTTTCCTTCGTAGCATCCCATGGCGATGAAGAGCTGCCCTTCGGTGGTCTCGCCGATCTCGTACACCGAGCAGATGTTGGGATGATCGAGGGCTGAGGCCGCTTTGGCCTCGTGGATGAAGCGCTTCTTCTCCTCCTCGTCGCCGCTGATCTGGGGGGGAAGGAACTTGAGCGCCACCAGGCGGTCGAGCTTCACGTCCCGCGCCTTGTAGACGACACCCATGCCGCCACGGCCAAGCTCTTCTATGATCTTGTAATGAGATATGATTTTACCGATCATGTTTTGACCAATTCTTCATGGCCGGGCGGACAGGATCCTCCCCGGCCGATTTCTTCAATTATCTTATAATGGGAAACGGATTGTCTTATAAGTTTCTTCATTTCCTTTCCATCATTTTAAGGTTCCGTACTTGGCTGCATACTCATTGTACAGCTTCCGCTCTCTTTTCAGTAGTTCATCAAAACGGGGGTCGGAGCGCAGGTTATCGTAGAATGGATTGTGCAGCAGGTGGGAATAATAGATGTAAGGAGTCGACTCTGTCCCCCGGATTTCCTTCTTGAGCTCCCGGAACGCATCGTCGCGCATTTCCAGAAGGGCATAGACTTCCGAATTCCTAAAAAAAGCCAGGGCTTTCTCTTTTTCCCCTTTCTGGGCCAGCAAAATGGCATTGTATTTTCGCACCCATTCCGCATCGGGAGTGTTCTTTGCGCCTCTGGCCAATATTTCTTCAGCCTTTGAATAGCGTTTCATCCAGATGTTGAGGGCGAGGTATTTTCCCGGGAAGATCAGGGGCTCGATGGGTGTCAGTTCAAAATATTTTTCGAAATTGGCGGCTGCCTTTTCGTATTTTCCGGAATTCATGTAGCACATGGCCAGCTTGTACGGTGCCCATAAATAATAGGGATCCAGTTCGACGGCCTTGGTCAGGAAAGGGATGCCCGGATCATACAAGCCGGCATAGAGATAGCACATTCCGACCAGGAAATTCACCTCGCTGATATTGGCGTTGATTTCAACGGCTTTCTTTAAAAAACCGAAAGCCCGTTCATATTGCTTTTGGTATTCATACAGCTTATATCCCATCAAGGCGTTGCTCAGGGCGGAGTCCGGATCCAGGCGATAGAAGATCTCAGAATATTTTTGCATCAGCCGGGAATCATTGGCATCGCCGGTAACATGATAATGGTGCTCGTAGGCCCAGCACAAACCGAAATAGGGCATGGTATAGACGGGCTCGATCTTAAGCGCTTTGTTGAACATCGTCACCCCGGCCTGGAAATCTTCCTCCCGGAACGTCAGGACATATTTGGTCTTGATGAAATGCATGCCCTTCATGTAATACTCGTACGCATCCATATTCTTGGGGGTCGCTGCGCCGGGCGTTCCTTGGGACTGGGGGAGCAACTTGAACTTCAGCGCCGTGGCGATCGCCCGGGATATGTCGTCGTGAACCTCGAACACGCTGGCCAAGTTGCGGTCATAGCGATCCGACCAGAGATTGGCCTGGTCGGCGGCACTGATCAGCTGGGCGCTGATGCGGATGCGGTCCTTTTCGCGCTGGACGTTCCCGTCCAGGACGGTGGTCACCCCCAGTTCTTGGGCGATTTTATTGATGTCGCGCTCCTTTTTTTTGTAGACCATCACCGAAGTCAGGGAAATTACCTTGAGTTCCCGGATGTGGGTTAGCCTGCCGATCAGGGCGTCGGTCATGCCGTCGCAAAAATACTCCTGGTCTTGTCGGGAACTGAAATCCCGGAAGGGAAGGACGGCAATCGAGTTCGTCCAGGCCGGGGTGGCGGATTGGGAAGCCTCTGGGGCAGCGACCGCGGCAGGCTTTTTTATTGTCAGCAGG
>SPCN01000115.1 GCA_004525465.1 Chrysiogenales bacterium
ACATGAAGCCGTCAGTATGCATGTCGGTCCGGAGAATTGTCAAACTTTGCCTTTTGGTTTACTGTTCTGGAACCATATCTGAATTCACGGCCCTGCTGAGATTGGCGTAAACTTGCCATTGAATCAGATTCATTTTACAATGCATTTAATTTTCTAAAGAGATGCGGTCAATGTCATTCATTTTCAGGCGTTGGCTGGAGGGAGTGAGATCATGAAACTTTTGTACATCGTCTTTGGGCTCATTGGCACCATCTGCTTGCTGTCCGCCCAGGCGGATACAGGCAACGGCCTTCCCATCATCGACATGCACATGCATGCTTACCCGGCAGGGTTTAATGGCGAAGTGAACATGCCTAACCCGATGACGGGAAAACCATCCGGGGTGACGAGTGACGAGGAGCTCCTGCGGGCGACTCTGAAGGAAATGCGCCGCTACTATATCGTCAAGGCCGTGGCCAGCGGGCCGCTTGAGTTTGTGCTGCGCTGGAAGTCGGCAGAGCCAAAACGCATCATCGGCGGTGCTTATTTCGATGAGGCGACTTCGCTGCCGGATGTGGAGCGATTGCGGCAGCATTTCATGGCCGGGCAGCTGGGAGTGTTGGGAGAACTTGTCGCCCAACATGCCGGACTTAGTTTGGCTGATCCTCTGTTCGAACCCTATCTGGCTCTTGCCGAAGAACTGGATGTCCCGGTTGGAATTCATACGGGCTTGGGGCCGGAGGGGATACCCTATGCTTGTTGCCCCAAATTCCGCGTGACATACGGCAATCCCATTTCCTTTGAAGAAGTGCTGCTCCGGCACCCAAAGCTGCGCTTATACATCATGCACGGGGGTTGGCCGTATCTGGAAGAAACAAAGGCGATCATGTCCGTGTACCCCCAGGTGTATGCCGACCTGGCCGTGATCAACTGGATCATCCCGCGGGAAGAATTCCATGAGTATCTCAGGGGTTTGATCCGCGCGGGACTGGGAAAACGCATCATGTTCGGATCCGACCAAATGGTGTGGCCGGAGGCGATTGGCATGGCCATCGAGGGAATCGAATCGGCTGCATTTCTCTCCAAGGAGCAAAAGCGGGACATTTTTTACCACAATGCCGTACGCTTCCTGAGTTTAAAAGAGAATGGGGGGTAAGGGAAAATCGTGCATTGGGGACAGGTCTTTCATTATTAGTTTTGCTGTGATAAGCTGAAATCATCGCCTGGCCGCAGGTTGGCTGTTCTTCATGTTCCTGGTCGGAGACAGGCACATCAATCCCGATTACTTCTCCCTCTTCCGCTTCGACGCCGGCTGGAAGATCCTCAACAAGTTCTATGCCAATCATTGAATTTTCATGCGGCCGGGATTGATCAGCATGGGAGGTATGAAAATGGCGAACGAAAGATCGGATCACTCAAGGTATGTTCTTCGTACTGCCTGGCTTTGGGCGCTGCTGTTCCTGGCCCAGGCGGTACCGGCGGCGGACCCGCCCAAGGTGGAGGTCTTCGCCCCGGGGGTCATCAGCCTGCCGGAAAGGATCGAATTCTGCCTGGCCATGAGCCCTGACGAGCAGGAAATTTTCTTCACGGTCCGCAAGGCCGCCGGGCAATGGGAGATCCATCATTCGCGCCGCCTTCAGGGGGCCTGGCAGGCATCCACGGTCGCCCCCTTCTTCGGCACCTTCAGCGACAGCGAGCCATCGCTCAGCCCCGACGGCCGGCGGCTTTATTTCAGCTCCAACCGACCCAGGCAGGCCGGCGCTCCGCCCGCAGATTTCGACATCTGGCTTGTCGAGCGTCATGACGACCGCTGGCCGGATCCGCGGCCGCTGCCCGAGCCGGTCAACGGGGCCGGGGACCAGTGGCGGGCCAGCCAGAGCCTGGACGGCACCCTTTTCTATTCATCGCGGGGACTGTGGCGCTGCGCCTTTGACGGCACAGCGGTCACGCCGCCGGTCCGGCTCTTTGATCCGCAAGCGCCGGGCGCCCTGGTCGGCGGCCACGCCTTTGTCGCCCCCGACCAGAGCTACCTGCTCACCGCCTGGATGAACGGGCCCGGGGGGCGGGGCGGCTGGGACATCTATGTCAGCTTTCGCGATCCGCAGGGCAATTGGGGCCCGTCGATCAACCTGGGTGACGAGGTGAACACCGCCGCCGGCGAGGATTTCCCGCTGGTCTCGCCGAGCGGGCGCGACCTTTATTTCTTCAGGTATCAAAAAAACGAGGCTGGCGAAAGCGGAGATATCTACCGCATTGACGCGAGCTTTCTTGACACTCTCAGGAAAAAAGCGCAATGAGTTCCGAGCTCTTGGGATGGTGCTGGTAGTTTTTAATCATGGGAAAAACGAGCTGGCAGGAGATTGTCGCGGAGGGGAAAAAGTAATAATGAAAGACCTGACCCCGTTTCTTCCTCGGGGCAATGAGCAGAAGAAAATATTCCTCAGCGACCGCAATTCATTGTGTGCCGGGTTAGTTTGCTTTGTTTTCCCATTGGGGTAAGGTTTCTTGCCGGAATGCTTCTTTTTTCTTTTTTAACGAAGGCATGTCCAGGCCAAGATAAGACTGCGCTTTCGCTTTGGTCGAAATATCCGGCAGGGCCACCGCATCGGTCTTGCCATGCTTGCTTAAGACGCGGACCAAAGACAGTCGGGCTTGTCCGGCCTGTTCAATGGCATTGCCCAGGATTCGGGCCGATTCCAGGGGTGCATGAAAACTGGCCCCATGACTGGCTGCAACAAAATCCCAGCGCCATTGCGCTTTGCGGATGAAAGCGAGTATGGGTTCCATTTCCTGTGTCGTAGCCCCCAGATCCCAGGCGGTTTTAGCTTCGATGTGTGCTCTCACCAACAGGTCTTCGGCACGGGTACGCAGTTCGCTGATTTTATCCTGACGTTCGTACACGCTGTTTCGTAGCGTTTCTTCACTTTCGCGATGACAGACCAGACAGGTGTTGGCGATATTGTTTAAAGGACTCTGGACTTTGTGATTGGAAAATTTAACACCACCTTCGCTCCGATAGGGCATATGACAATCGGCGCAAGCCAGTCCTCGTTGGGCATGAATACCGAGTTGGAAGGTTTCCCAATCCGGATGCTGGGGTTTTACAATCGGGGTGCGGCTGAGTTTGTGTGTAAAGTCTTTGAACTGATACTCGTCGTAATACGCTTCCATCGCTTCTACGGTTGTGCCTCTATCCCACGGCAAGGTCAGGTATTTGCCATCGTCCTTAAAATAATACTCGATATGGCACTGCGCGCAGACCAGGGACCTCATTTCCTGATGGGTTGCCTTTTTGATGTCATTGCCCTGACGCTGGAAAGCCTCGACCAGGGCCGGCCGGCTGATGCGAAGATTCAGGGTCTTGGGATCATGACAGTCCAGACATCCGATGGCATTGGTGATTTCCGGGCCCAGATGCATCCACGTATCCTTATAAAAATCAGCCACACCCAGGTGGTTCATCAGGCGCGGCACATTCGAGCTTTTGCATGTCCAGCAGGTGCCGGGCGCGGTCTCGTCGGTACGCAAGGTATTACGGATATCGGTAACTGAATAATAGTGTCCACGCCCCTGATTGTAGTCTTTGGAAAAACCATAGCCGGCCCAGAGAACAACCAAGCGGGGATTGATTTCCAGCATGTCGATCATGGTGCTGCCGTTGTACTTGCTTTTAAAACTTGTGTCCTGTGTGGCTTTCCAGGAATCATATTCGCGTGGGAAATTTTTACCCCAGACCGCGCTGTCGGATTCCTGCTCTCCAATGGGTGTGATCCACTCAAAACTTTTTTTGGATTCCAGCCGCCGCTCGGAGATGGAAGTCGCAAACAATCCCAGGAGGAAGACCGCGCCCAGGGTTCCTAAAAAGAGGAGCCATCCCAGCCAGGGTTTTTTTTGGATGGTATCAGCTAGTTTGTTCATGATGATTACTCCTTTTTCTTTTTCTGATGCCGCATTTCAGGAAACTGTTCTGAGATCCAATTTGGAAGCGGAGCCGCCAGTTTGGGTACCTGAGCATTCGGCAAAGCAGACAGGCTGTGTTGTCGCCCATGCGGTGTTTCGCGATGACACTCCCAGCACACACGCTCGGGTTGACACTGGGCCGGCATCAGCGAAGCGACTTGGTCAACGGTCTTCGTGTGGCAGCGCAGACAATTATCATGCACGGCCCGCATACCCGCAGGTTTTATTTCCAGGACCTGCGGCTCCAGGTGAAAAGTAAACATGGCCGAATGCCGCAAGCCGTCGGTTGCTTTAAACACATATTTTTTAATGACATTGTCATGCGGCACATGACAGTCATTGCAGGTGGCCACGTGCGCATGACTGCTTTTTTCCCACGTGCCATAATGCGTGGTCATGACATGACAATTGATGCACGCTTTTGGATCATCCGAGGCATACGACCAGGCATTGGACAGATAGATGGCCAATAGTCCCAACCCCAGTCCCAGTCCAGCCAGAACCAGAAAAGGCAATTGCCATGCTGGCGGCAGCACTAAATGGGACCATAGCCGGCGTATGTACTTTTTGAGTGTGCTGAGCATGGAATCCTTGTGGATATGGCATGAAATTAAAATCTTTTAACAATGGTAATATAATTAAGTCAACAATGTCAATGGACTGTATTGATGGGTATAAAAGGTGATATAGCCTCACCGTTTGGATGAACGGGCCCGGGGGGCGGGGCGGCTGGTAACGCTCGCCATACAGGATAACGGCATTGGGCTCCCGGACGGGTTTGACCTCCATTCATCAAGGGGATTTGGACTCACACTGGTAGAAATGCTCAGCCGGCAACTAAATGGGAACTTTTCAATGAAAAACCATTCTGGCACCTTATGCACAATTGAATTTGCATTGTAAGGACCCGAGCGGCAATCAGCGGCACCGTTCCCGGATTGCGGTCCCGGCGCCGCCTCAACATTGACATTGCCGGAAATGATTCCTAGAATGTCGGCATAAGGAGGAAGCCATGGCCTTTAAAGCGCTATTCATTGCCCATGCTCCCGATGCCGATGTGGACAAGCATAACAATCTCATCGATACCGGGAAATACAAACTTTATACTTATGTCGTAAGATCGCAGGCGGAAGCGAAAAAAGTTTGCCAGGATCTTTATGAAAAAGAAAAGATAGATTCGGTATTGCTTTGCCCCGGCTTCACCCATAAGGATGTAGGCGAGATCTTCGAAGCTCTCGAAAAAAAAGTAGCTGTTTGTGTTTCAAGGGGCGATGGTCCCTCCGCCAAGATTACCGCTCCTGTTTTGCAAAGAGAATTTTTTGGGAAATAGGATGGGGTCGTTGCTTTTATTTTGACATTCGATCTGCTAAGATCAGATCACGAAAATGGAGGAGGACTCGCACCATGAAGGAAGTCAACGCCCTGATCGAGGAATTGCGCGCGCTCATCTCCACGTCGGAGTTTTCCGCCGCGGAGCGGTTCCAGACGGCCGTGAACCGCATCGCCGCTTTCCTGGCCGACGCCTTCGGCGGCGAGAAGGCCGAAGTGGCGATTCTGTGGAACCGTGGAGACAAGCTGTCCTTTCTCTGGCCCGATTTCCTGGCCGACGCCAAGGAATTGTCGATCAAATCCAAGCTGCCCATCGCCGCCAACATCTTCCGCAACGGCCGTTCATTCATCGACAACCAGCTCATGGAACGGGAGCATATGGTCGAGTACGAGTTCGTCAAGGAGGCGGATGGCGAGTCGCGGCGGATCTGGAAAATGATGGGGGTCGCCATTACGGTTGACGGCGAACGGCTGGGAGTGGTGCAGATCTCGCGCAAACGCAGCGCCTTCAGCGAACCGGGGCCCGATTTCATGCCGGGCGAACTCGACCTGCTGGAGAAACTGACCGCCCGCCTGGGGCCGTTCCTGAAGGCGGTCATTCCCTTCTGAACCGAGCCATGCCCTTTTCATGCTGCCAAGCCTGAAGAGATCCCGGAAAACCGGGTGCATTATTTACGCATTACATAAAGGAGGCGGGCAAATGAAAAAGAAGTTCAGCGGTGCTGCCGTATTGCTGGCCTCTTCTTGCTCCAGGCCGGCAAGCACCGGGCAATGAATATCTCCAGGAAAAAATTCCTGCGCTCGCTTCTGGGCATGGCCGGAGCCGGGATCTGCTTGCGGCATGCTCCGGCAGCGGGGCATAACCTCGAAAAAAATTCCTTGAGAAACCTGGGCAAGACGGGCTTGCAGGTCACGCCCCTGGCCATGGGAGCTTCCCGTACCATGGAACCGGCGCTGGTCCAGGCGGCGCTTGGGCGCGGCATCCGCTTTATCGATACCGGCAGGGCCTATGCCAACGGCAAAAATGAGGTGATGATCGGGAATGTACTGAAGGGAAAACGCCAGCAGGTCGTCATCCAGTCAAAAGTAAAGCTTCCCGAGGGTTTTGCAAGCAAGACCGGGACGAAGGAGGCCCTGGCCCATCTGGAAATGAAATTGCATGAAAGCCTGAGGGCCCTGCAGACCGATCATGTGGATGTCCTGCTCCTGCACGGCATCCAGGAGGAGTGGATACTTGAAGATCAGGTTGTGCGGGAATTTTTCAGCCGCGCCAAGACAAAGGGAAAAATCAGGGCCTGCGGCTTTTCAACCCACAAAAACCATTTGGCCCTGCTTGAAAAAGCTCTGGCGGCGGGTTTTTTTGATGTCGTGATGCTGCCCTTTAATCCGTTTGCAGGATTCAAACATTCCATCAGCGGCTGGAGCGCCAGTTGGGACCAGGACAGACTGCTAAAGGCCATGCAGCTGGCCCATGGCGCCGGTATCGGCATCGTGGCCATGAAAACCTGCTCGGGGGGACCCTATGGCAGCGGCCAAGGAGATATCCCTTCCCTGGCCGGGGCCGTGCAATGGGTAACCGACAAACCCTACATCGCCAGCGCTGCCGTGGCCATGGCAAATTTCTCCCAGCTGGAAGAACACGCGGCCCGCTTCGGGATATAGAGTCCCGGGGACGCCCATTAGAAGGTACATGTCAAGTAGGCAGACATATATTTTAGTTTTTTATTAGCACTACAAAAGAGCTTCAGTGAAGATGTTAGCTTCCGTCGATTTCGATTTTTATAGGTTGCAAAACTTAAATGTTCTGCT
>SPCN01000157.1 GCA_004525465.1 Chrysiogenales bacterium
CCCGGGAATTGCTTTCCTTTTCCTTGGCCAGCTTCAGGTCCAGTTCGGCATTCTTGTAGGTGAAAAATATTTTGCCGCCGGTGAACACGGGTTGGACGATCTGAAAAGTGAAGGCGTAATTTTTGGTAAACCGCATGGAAACACTGGTTGCTTCGCCACCGGGATACAATGGCGGGATCTCAATGGCCATTAGCTTTTCATCCAGTATCTTGCTCCCTTGCAAGGTCACTTCCGGCAGAAAACCGAAGTTCTGCAGCAGGCGGTAGCGGTACTGCCTGACCTCCTGCTGGCTGATCTGATAGGTAGTATTGTTGGTCAAAGCCAGTTCGATCGCCTGGTCGACGGTAAGGTCCATGGTTGCCGTCTGAGTGAATCCCAAGCTCCCCATCAACAGCAAGACAAGCAATGCTCTTTTCATGTTGCCTCCTAAATAAGAATGCCGCTCTTTAACAATTTCATGATCAGTTTCTTCTGCTTCTCATGATTCTCATGATTCGTGGAATCGTCCTTGATCGAATCCCAGAATGCCCCTTCCAGCAGGTTTCTCAGGGCAATTCCGATCATCTCCACGTCGAACTCCCCGAGGATTTCGGGGCGCACGATGTCTTTCATGAATTCGCCCAAGTTTATGGCGATCTCCTGCCTTCTTCGCAGTTCTAAATTAATATGATCATCGATATCCTCATGTTCATTGGCGACCATATGGTGGTCCCGAATCATCATTCTTAAAAAGTCGCGCTTCTCCTGAACGAAATCAAGCGAGAGATCGATGATTTCCTCAATGATGAGAGATTTATCCTTGTTTTCGGCCATCAATACCCTGCCTTTTTCAGTTATTTCGCTCTGAAAACGAGTGAAAAGCTCCAAAAACAGGGAACTTTTGCTCTCGAAATAATTGTAAAGCGTCGGTTTTGAGATCTCGCATTTTTCGGCGATCATATCCATGGAAGTGTTTTTGTAGCCGTTAATAGTGAAAAGCGACTCGCTGTGATTCAAAACAAAATCACGCATCGCCTCTTCTTTGGTTTTAACCAATTTTTACCTCCAGTAAAATAATTTTACCCAAGGATAATTAATTTACTTTACGTAAGTTATTTTAACTCGGAGTTAAATTGATGTCAATAGAAATTTCAATATTTTTTTATTTTGTGGTCAAATGCGGCGAGGTTTTTATAGCGGAAACAGGAAACCAGATGATCGTTAACCATGCCGGTGGCCTGCATGTGGGCGTATATAATGGTGGAACCGACGAATTTGCAGCCGCGCCGCACCAGGTCTTTGCTTAATGAATCCGACAATTCGCTGCGAACCGGCAGTTTTGCCAGCGTTTTCCAGCGGTTCTGAATGGGGCGGTTGCCCACGAACGGCCAGATATACTTGTCAAAACTGCCGAATTCCTCCCTTATCTTTATAAAAGCCTTGGCATTGCCCACGGAAGCCGCGATCTTGCTGCGGTTACGGATCAATCCCGCATCGGCCAACAAGCCGGCGATCTTTTCAGGCCCGTAGAGCGCGACCTTGTCGAAATCGAACCCATCGTAGGCCCGGCGGTAGTTTTCCCTTTTTTTTAATATTAAAAACCAACTCAAACCGGCCTGAGCGCCCTCTAAAACCAGGAACTCGAACCATTTGCGGTCATCGTGCACGGGTACTCCCCATTCACGATCGTGGTAATCCATATAAAGCGGATCAGATAAGCACCAGGGACAACGTTTCTTCATGGCCGTACTCCTTCTGGTCGGGCCAGGCCAGGGAGCGGCCCGGCACATAATAGAGGACGCGGGCCGGCAAAGTCAAGCTCGGGCGGCGTGTTGACAATTAGCCGGGGAAGGTTTACATTTTGCAAATGGCCGTAACAGCAAATGAATTGGATCAGATCAAAAGCATACTGAATGGAAAAAAACTGCACATTTCCCGCCAGAAAATCGCCGCCAGTCTGGCCATGCTGGACGAATCACAGGAAATTTTCCCCCAACCTCAGCAAAAAGCGCTGCTGGTCCAGTTGCTGCACTTGTATGAAAATTCAAAAAAAAAGGTGGTCATCCAGCTGGAAGAACTGGGGGAAAAAGAACTGCCGCTGACCGTAGTCATGGGCGTCCTGGCCGAAGACTGGACAGGAATGGCCAATTCGATCCTGGGCATCATCCATCAAAAACACGGCAACGTGCTTTTTATAAAGGGATTTACCCTGACCTGCCAGGAGCGCAAACTGGGGGTCGTCCTGCTCTCTTTCCTGATCCAGACAGCGGAGGATTACGGCCGTTTCCTGAAAGACAAGAACAATCTCCTGGCCGCCCTCAAGGAAGCCTCGCAGGGCACTTTGGGCAAAACCCTGCTGCTGGAAGATGAAACCATCAAATTCGAAATTTACAACCAGACCATCAACACTATCAAAAGAATGTACCGCGGGCCGGATATAGAAGAAATCATCGGTGAGAACGGCGAAACCCTGAAATTTTTCTCTTCACGTTCCCGGGAATACCTTCAGGAAAGAAAGCTCTCCGATCTGGCCGGGCTGGTGATCGACAATTACAAGTTCCAGAAACAGATCCGCGACGGCCAGGCCGACAAGAAGATCAGGATCAAGAATTTCGAGACCCTGGACGAGCACCTTACCGGCATCACTTTCGGCTGCTGGGAAGAAAATTTTTCAGTGGAAAATTTCCTGAAAACCCTGGATTTCATCGTGCCGGGACACATCATCAAGCACCACAAGAGTTTTGTTTCCTCGGAAAAGATCCTGATCTACCGCATCGAGATCGTCGACAGCCATTACCAGCCGCTGAATCCCGATGCCATCAAATCAATTGAAAGTTCTCTTGAGAAACTGATCAGCACCTCGGTCGACGAAAAATTTTCACAGATAAAGTCCGTGGGCGGCTATGAGCATTACGCCCGGGCCATCATCCCCTTCCTGATGGAGGAATTAAAGGTCACCGGCATCAACCAGGTATTCATGAGCGTTGAAAAGAAAACCGAGTTCATGATGCAGCTGAAGCTCATCCTGGTTTCCAGGCAAAGCAAGAAAAACAACCTGAACAAACTGATCCGCCTTCTGGAAAGCCGCAATGGCATCGAGATCCTGTCGGTCATCCCGCCCCGCCTTTACCAGAACCACATCGAGATCAACATCATGAACCTGAAAATAGTTCTGAGCGAATTCGTTTCCATTGCCGCCATCTTCCAGTCCATCAAGAACATTTTGAAAAGCCTGTACGGTCAGGTCCGTGATTTTGATGAGGGTTTGCGCGACAGCGACATGCGTTCCCTGATGGACCTGACCAGCGAAGTGCGTTCCATTAACCCCCTGCTGATCAAGGAAATCTACTACAATTTCGATGAGATCTACCGCCTGGAGACCCCGCCCAAGATCATGGCCGAGATCATGAAGCTGGTTTGCGAGACTATCAAGTCGGCCAAAAAGCAGGAAATGGACCGGGTGATTGTCAAGTACAAGCACATCCGCCATGAACTGAAAAATGAATTTATTAAAACCATTTTTGTCATTTCCTACGTCAAGGAAAAGAAAATTATCAGCAAATTCATCAACAACCTGCACAACATCGAAGTTTATTTCACCCGCATCGAATGGGAGCAGCGTTTTTACCTGATCCTGATATTCAAGAAAAACAACCTGGCGCTTCCCGAAGACGAGTTAAAAAAGGTCAAAACCGAGGTGCTGGATAAATTCCTTAAAAACGCATTGATCATCGACGCCACCCAGCAGAGCGTCGATGAGGAGTGCTGAAACTGACCGCCGCATGTTCGGCCTGAATTCCCCTTACCATATCACGGCCGCCCAACAAACGGCTGTGGATGAAATTGTAGGAAATTTCCGCCGGGGCTGCAGCAAGCAGGTACTGCTTGGAGTAACCGGCTCGGGAAAAACCTTCACCATGGCCCAGATCATCGCCAAATTGAACGTTCCCACCCTGGTCCTTTCACCCAACAAGACGCTGGCCGCCCAGCTGTTTGGAGAATTCAAGGGTTTTTTTCCCAATGATCGCGTCGGCTATTTCATCAGTTATTACGATTATTACCAGCCGGAAGCGTTCGTACCGCAGAGAAATCTTTACATATCCAAAGAGGTTTCGATCAATCCCGAGCTGGAAAGGCTGCGCCTGGACGCCACCCGCAACCTGCTGGAAGCCAGGGAAACAATCGTGGTGGCATCGGTTTCGGCCATATACAGCATTGGCGCCCCCGAAGATTTTCTCGAACAGAAGATCCGGATTGCTGTAGGCGATCGCGTCGAACGCAAGGCGCTTCTCGACCAATTCGTGAAGCTGGGCTACAGCCGCAGCCATGACCTGATCGAAAGCGGCAAATTCAGGGTGCGCGGCCAGATTGTCGAGATATTTCCCACCAGCGAGGAGAATCCGCTGCGCCTGGTTTTCAGCAACGACGGGATCAACCGCATCGGCCCTTTCGACGCCATTACCGCGGCCTGGCTTGGTGAAAAAAAACAGGTCAACATTTTCCCGATCAACTTCTTTTTTTACCGCGAGGCTCGCTTGCGGGAAGCACTGGTCCAGATCGGCGCGGAACTGGAGGAACGGCTATCCTGGTTCAACGCCCAGGGCCAGCCCGACCTGGCCGAACGCCTGCGCCAACGCACCCGGTTCGACATGGAAATGCTCGAGCAGTTCGGCCATTGTCCGGGCATCGAGAATTATTCTCTGTATTTGACCGGGCGCCGCCCGGGCGAAGCCCCCTACACCCTGCTCAGTTTTTTCCCCAAGGGTTTCCTGACCATCATCGACGAGTCGCACGTGACCGTGCCCCAGCTCAACGGCATGTACGCCGGCGACCGCTCGCGCAAGACCAAATTGGTCGACTTCGGTTTCCGGCTGCCTTCGGCCCTGGACAACCGCCCCCTGAATTTCCCCGAGATCGCCGAGCGATTACAGAACGTCCTCTACGTTTCCGCCACGCCCGCCCCTTTCGAGATCGGCGACTCAGGCAATCGCGTGACCAATCTCCTGGTCCGGCCCACCGGCCTGATCGATCCCCGGGTGGTGGTTAAAACAGCCGACGACCCGGTGCAGGACATGCTGGCCGAGATCCGCAAGGTAATCGGTTCCAGCCGGGTGCTGGTGACCACCCTGACCAAGAAAATGGCCGAAAAATTGGCCGATTTCCTCACCCTGCAGGGCATCCGCTGCGCCTATCTGCATTCGGAGATCAAAGCCCTGGACCGGGTGAAGATCATCAGGAAACTGCGCCAGGGGGAATTCGACGTGCTGATCGGCATCAACCTGCTGCGCGAGGGGCTGGACCTGCCCGAGGTCTCCCTGGTCATCATCCTGGACGCCGACAAGGAGGGCTTCCTGCGCTCCGCGACCTCGCTGATCCAGACCTTTGGCCGCGCCTCGCGCCACATCGACGGCAAGGTCATCCTTTACGGCGACGCCACGGTGCGCTCGGTGCGGAACGCCATCGCCGAATCCGAGCGCCGGCGCAACTACCAGATCGCCTACAACGAAGAACACCATATCACCCCGGCCTCGGTGCAAAGCCCGATCAAGGATTTCCACGACGACGACTACTGGCTGAAAAAAAGCGAGGAGGCCCTGCCCTCGGACTTCAAGAACCGGGAAGCGCTGGAAAAGGAAATCAAGAAATTGACCGCGGAAATGAAAAAAATGGCCGCCAGTCTGGACTTCAAGAACGCCGCCCTGCTGCGCGACCGCATCAAGGC
>SPCN01000011.1 GCA_004525465.1 Chrysiogenales bacterium
ATCGGCGGTGTCATGGCCAATGTCTGCTGCGAATCGACTGCCCGTTCCGCTTTTCAAAAAGACTATGAAGTGTTTTTCCTGGTTGATGGTACAGCGGCCTATAACGAACGTTTCCACATGGCCTCGCTCTTGAACCTTGGGTTCGGATTCGCGGAATTGGCCCTGGCCGAGGATATATGCAAGTCAATTTTTGAATTACATGAAAAAGAATAAAATAGCTATTATCGGGGCAGGCCCGGCGGGAATCGCGGCAGCCCTTCAGCTCAAGCGTCAGGGAATATCCCCCTTGCTTTTTGAAAAGAACCAAATCGGCGGGCTGCTGCTGAATGCCAACCGTGTGGACAACTATCCGGGTTTTCCTCGGGGCATTTCCGGTCCTGAGCTGGTGTCTTTGCTCCGCAAGCAGCTGAAGGTAATGTCTATCGCCGTGACCAAAGCCAAAGTTGAAGAACTGGATTTCAAGAAAAACGAATTCCGCCTTGCCAGCAAAGACAAGGAATATTCGAGCCGGATGGTGTTGCTTACCTCCGGGACTGCGGCCGTGATTCCTGAAGAATTATCCGCTATTCCTGAATGGAACAAAAAAGTCTTCAGCGAAATTTGGAGTTTGCGCGGCAAGCAAAACAAAAAAATTGCCATCATCGGCGCTGGTGACGCGGCATTTGATTATGCTTTGAGTCTGGCCCGGAAGAATGAAGTGATAATTCTCAATCGCAGCGCCCATAAAAAATGTTCACCCGGACTTTGGCTGGAAACACTTAAATCATCTGGGATTTCTTATTTGGCCAACGTCAGGATTTCAAAGGTCGGCTTGGACAAGCACAGGCAGGTTGTGATTGACTACCGGCAACAACTGAGAGACAGCGCCCTGGAAGTTGATTTCCTGGTCGCGGCCTGCGGCAGAAGAATGCAACTTGATTGCCTGTCAAAAAATCTCTCGCGCCTCAGGGGTCAACTTGAACAAAGCGGCTTGTTGTATTTTGCCGGTGATGTAGCGAACGGATCGTTCCGGCAAGTGGGAATTGCCGTCGGCGACGGCATCAGGGCGGCAATGAAGATGGTGAAGAAGCTTGGGGAGAGTGGAATTTGAAAATCATCAGCGCAACCGGTAGAGAGGATATCGCCATGGTGTATATCGCCGCTATGGAAGGGGGAAGAAATGTGGAATTCGTCGAGTCTCTCCAGCCCCCTCTGCCCCGCGAAAACAAATGGGTATTAATCGTATCCACACTTTTCGGCTGTCCCGTCGGCTGCCGGATGTGCGATGCCGGAAGTGATTATCGTGGCAAACTGACAGCTGCTGAAATATTCAAGCAGATTGATTATCTTGTCAATAAAAGATTCCCGGGTCGCCTCCCGGATGTCAAGAAACTGAAAATTCAATTTGCCAGGATGGGGGAGCCGTCTTTCAATCCTGCCGTGCTCGATGTTTTAAAGGCTTTGCCCGGTCTTTTTCCCATCCCGGGACTGATCGCTTCGCTGTCAACGATCGCTCCCGAAAACAGCGGGGATTTTTTCAATAAGCTTCTGGAACTCAGAAAAAAAGAATATCAAGGACGTGATTTTCAGCTGCAGTTTTCGATCCACTCCAGTGATGAAAAAAATCGCGATTGGCTGATGCCGGTCGCGAAATGGAATCTTGCCAAAATTGCCGGCTATGGCAACCTTTTTTATGAAAAAAACCTGAGAAAAATCACTTTGAATTTTGCCTTGAGCAAGGACATTCCCCTGGACCCAAGTAAAATTGGCGCCATTTTCGATCCGGCCGTTTTTTTGATCAAAATGACCCCCCTCAATCCGACCTATCGGGCCCAGGCCAAGGGGCTGCGGACCGGTCTCGATCCATTGAGTGGAGCTGCCGGAAAAAAGATCGTTGCCGGGTTCAAAGACATCGGTTTTGAGGTCCTGGTGAGTATCGGTGAACTGGAAGAGAACCTTATCGGCAGCAATTGCGGTCAATATTTACAACAGCACCTGCGATCCTCATCCAGGCTGAACAATGGTTATACTTACGAAATTCAATAAGTAAAAGCTTTGGCTTCGCAGTGCCTGAGTCCAATCGCCGCTGATGTTTGCATCATTCTTCCATTTGATAAATCCGCTTGTGACCTCCTCTGGTTTTAAATTTCCTTTGATTGTATTATGATTGACATTTGAGGAGGTTTGCATGAACCTGGAAACCATCATCCGCGACGTGCCCGATTTCCCTAAAAAGGGGATCATCTTCAAAGACATCACCACATTGTTGCAGGACGGCGAAGCTTTCCGCCTGGCTCTGAACCAGATGATGAAGAAATACCTGGATGCCAGGATCGACAAGGTGCTGGGAATAGAAGCGCGCGGCTTCATATTCGCCGGCGTGCTGGCCTACAAGCTGGGCTGTGGTTTCGTCCCGGCCCGCAAACCGGGAAAACTGCCCTTCCGTACCATCCGCGAGGAATACACCCTGGAATACGGCAGCAGCGCCCTGGAGATCCACGAAGACAGCATCAAACCCGGCGAAAAGGTCCTTATCGTAGACGATCTGCTGGCCACGGGCGGCACGGCTTTGGCCGCAGCCTTACTGGCGGAAAAACTGGGCGGCGAGGTTGCCGGCATCGAATTCCTGATCGAGCTCGGCTTTTTAAAGGGGCGGGACAAAATCGCGAAATACCCGGTCAGCAGCCTGATCACATACTGAAAATGCTGACAACGTTGCTGCTGCTGCTACAGATCACCCAGCACTACCTGGTCATGCAGCCGCTGCAGGAAGCCATCCAGCACGGCCGTTTCAACGCTTTGATACCAATTTGCCGGCAGCGTGTCGTCCTCAATCTGGAAGAGCCGCTCGCCCTGCAGGGCACCATGAGCAAAGAGCAGTTCATCGAGGAATTTTCATCTCGCTTTTCCTCGCTGGAAGCTGAGAAAATCGAGTGGTCTTCCATCCAGGCCGAAGAAAATATCGCCGTGCAATCATTGAACCTGATTTTAAAAAAACGCTTTTCCGGAGCCAAGGTTTTTTACAAATTGATCCTTTTCATGAGCGCTGATCCCTTTCATGAACCGAAAGAAAAAGAATGGAAACTCTATTATCTACGCGGCTTAAAAATATAATCTTCGGCGCGTTGTCCGCAATGCTGGCCGGCGCCATCCTGTTGATTGCGATCTTCATTCCCGGCAGCTGGTCGCCAGCGAAAATTCAGTCCAGGGTCGAAAAGAATTACGAACGCATGGAAACCGTTCTGGCTGAGGAAGTAAAAAAATGCGTTTTGCGCTCGGAAACGCTGCGCGGCCCTTTCCTGGCCGGGACGCTGACTGCCGGCGATCTGAATAAAAAGGAAGCGCTGATCCTTGAAAAGAACGGTATCATAACCGACTATATCGGGGAGATATACTTTTTCAAGCCCGTCAACTTGTCCCAGGGTGAGTGGCGGCTGATCAAGAAAAACCAGGATGTATTTTTCCTGCGCCGCCTGGGTCCGCGGGCGTTCTATGTGAGTTTTTTCATGGACATGCGCGCCAACCCGATCCTGGGGAATAAGGATTATCCATATCCAGTTTTTGACCTGAAATATTCCAATGCCCCGCTGGCGGACGGCGGCAGTGATTTTTCCTATGACCAGGCGCAAGATCGTTTTTACTACACCCGCTTGCTCAAGCCCAGCCAAAATCAACTCATTCTCACCCTGGTGTTTTCACGGGCGACTTTTGTCAAGCAAGCGCTCCATACAAAAAAATCGCTCATTTACGGGTTGCTTTTTTTGCTGTTTTTAACCGTATTTCTGGCTTTTGCCCAAGCCAGGTTATTTCATTCCCTGGTCAGGCTTGTGGCCCTGGCCGGGATGTCTTTTTCGCTATGGTGGGGCATTACCTGGCTGGCTGAGAAAAACATCTATTTTCCCCATGGGTTTCTGGCAGTAAGCTCTATTTTCCAGTTGCTCGTTCTACTTATATTTTTGTTGGCAGCCTGTTGGTTTTGCCGCAAATATATCCGCTTAAAAAGCAATACCGTAGCCCTGATCGCATTCAACGGCCTGGCCCTGGCGGTTTTTTATGCCGCGGACCGGGTTTTGCGCAACGTGAATTTTCCCTTTGGCGATTTCGCTTTGAACCCTGATTATCTCGGCCTGCTGGCCTTGCTCAGCGTCCTGCATTTCGTGCCGCTGCTGGCGGCCGCGCATTTCCTGAAAGCCGCTGACTGGAGGCATTCCTGGCCGTTCATCGGGTTGCAGGCGCTGCTGCTGTTCCTATGTGCCACCTTTGCTCCCTTGGCCATCTTCAGCTTCTTTCCTATAGCTCTGATCTTTGCCGGCATGCTGCTGGGGCCGCGCCGTTTCTGGCTGCGGGCCACCGTGCCTCTGCTGCTGGCATTTGCGGTCGGCAATTGGCTGGCGCAATATTCCCAATTGGAAAAGCAGACCTTTATCCGCGAGAACCTGAAGACCATTTTTTCCAGCCAGAACCATTACGCCAAACTGGTTGCCCGAGAAATCGTTTATGAGCTCAATTCACGGCAAACGCCGTTTTCCGCCCAATTCGACAAAAATAAGCGCAATGAATTGGCTGAATGCTGGAAAAACACTTTGGCGGCTCGGGAAAGCATTGCTTCCGGGATATACGTGGTGGACGCCGGCGGTAATATGCTCCACTCTTTTTCCCACCAGATCCCTTACATTCAACTTAACAAGGAAAATATTTTCCCGTTCTGGCACGTGGAGAACGTGGAAGCTATTCTGTTCGGGAAAAAAGTAAGCCTGGCCGTAGCCACGATCAACGTGTTTCAGCGGGAGCGCTATCTGGGCTATATCATGGTCCAGGTGCTCAATTCCGCCGATCTGATCCTGAAGAGCCGGGACCAGGTGTCCCTGCTGACTCTGGACCGAAAAATCAGGGATGCCGGGATCGGTTACATCAAGCTGGATGAAAATAGGCGCATTCTGGAAAATCCGGCCAATATCAACGCCGAAAACCTGGACGGGCTTTTGAAATACAACGATGCCTGGGTCGGATTTTCTGCCATGGATATCGACTACAGCGGTTATGTTTTCAATAACGACACGGAAGCGGTCATCATCTTTTTTCCGAAAAACACATTCTTCAAATCCTTTTCTGAATACATTAAGATATTGATTTTTCTGCTGCTTTTACTGGCCTTTTTCAATAGCCGGGCCTTTAAAAAATTCCCCTGGCGCTCATTTTTCGGCTCATTTTCAGTCAAGGTATTCGCCATACTTGTCCTTCTCTCCATTCTTACCGCCGCGGTGTTCACCCTGTTTGCGTTGAATTTTAATTTTCTCTCCCTGGAAACACAACGCGACCAGGCGATCTTCGATCGCGGGCGCTCGGCTCTGAATATTATCAACAATCTCCTGGACGAAAGCGGTGAAATAACCCAAAATCATATGTTCCTGCTGGAAAAAATACTGGAAAACAACATCAGCGTCTATGAAAACGGGATCCTGCTCTTTACCTCCGACCACAGGAAGATCATCAGGTCGCAATTGCCGATCTACCTGAATTCCGGAATCCGCGCCATCCTGCAGCAAAACAACCAGCAGTTCCAGCTGCAAAAAGAGGAAAAATTTCTGGACCTGTATTTCAAGACAAGCGGTAATTACATTTTTGACATTGAATTTCCTTTTAACAGCGCCGACTTGCTGCGGGCCCGGGCTTATTATATCGATTTCATGGTGACGGTATTTTTTGTGCTGATCGTTATCGGAATGGCCGCAGCGTTTTTTTTCCGCAACAAGATCCTGGCGCCGATCCATCGCTTGAACCGCGGCATGGCTGATGTACAGCAGGGAAATTTACGGCCGCTGGCCGAGATCCCGGTTGAAACAGAATTGCGCGAACTTTATCAGGGTTTCAATTCAATGCTGGAAGGGATCCAGGAGCAGAAAAAGAATGTTTCCGAGATCTCGAAGATGAAAACCCTGGTGCAGTTAGGACGCAGAGTGGCCCACGAAGTCAAAAATCCGCTGACACCGATCCGTTTGCTGGCCGAACAGATCCTGCGTTCCCTGCAAGACAGGGAAGGGATCGACAAGCCGGTGCTGGCCAACGCCATCCGCTTTATCATTGAAGAGACCGAGCACCTGCGCCGCGTGGCCTACGGATTTTTGAACTTGTCGAAACTGGATGAATTGAAAACCGAAACCTTCACACTCAACGACCTGATCGCTGAAGCGATCTCCCATATGCGTTCCATTTATTCCCAGGTTCGATTTACCGTTGATGAAGCCAGAGCGGCAATCGAGGTCGTCGCCGACCGCCAGAAGATCAAGCAGGTGATCGACAACGTGTTGACCAACGCCCTGGAAGCTGTGGCCGGCAAGGATGGCGAGATTACGGTATCCCTGGCTCAGGAAGGGGAAGAGGTGGAGGTGCGCATCCGCGATAACGGCATCGGGATCAGCGGCGAGGAACTGGAGCGGATCGCTAAGGAAGAATTTTCTTCCAAGGACCTGGGGACCGGACTGGGCCTGGTCATTGCCCGCCGTTTTCTGGAACTGCACCGGGGCAGTTTGGCTATCCACTCCTCTGCGGATGCGGGCACGACCATCGTCATGAGGTTCGCCAAGCATGTACAACAGACCTGATCCGCTGCTTCCCGGCGCCGGCGTCGGTATTTTCCTGCCGGCTTCTCCGGTCAAGGAACCCTACCGCAGCCAGGGACTGCAAGCCCTGAGGGCTATGGGGCTATGTCCCCGGGAAGTGGACGAGGTCCTTTCCGGGAATGATTTTTTGGCGCGGCCGCCGCAAAGGACCCTGGCCGATCTGCAGGGATTTTTCACTGACCCCGAAATCAAGGCTGTCTGGGCCGGGCGCGGGGGCTACGGCTCCAATTATCTTCTGCCGCTGCTGGATCAGCTGGTGATTGTTGAGCCGAAGATCGTCGTGGCTTCATCTGACGCCAGTTACATTCTATGGCAGTTGCTGGAACGGCGGCAAATGGTCGTTTTCTATGGTCCGATGGTATACGGGGGGCTGGCCAAGGGTGAATACGACCGCGGGCAGATCCTGGCAGCGCTTAGCGGTAACCAGCCGCCCCTGCGCTTCTCGGGCAGCATCCTGTGTCCGGGACAGGCCAGGGGATTAATTGGCGGCGGCTGTTTGACCAATTTCGTTTCATTGCTCGGGACCCCACATTTACCAATATTGAAAAACAGGATCCTTTTGCTTGAGGATGTTAATGAAAGGCCGTACCGTCTGGACAGGATGTTGTGGCAGTGCGAGCAGGCCGGCGTGTTCCGCCGCATACGGGCCCTGTTATTGGGAGAATTTCCGAATTGTTTCAAAGACGCCGGGGAGAAAGAAATGTTTTACGGGCGCTGGCGGGAAAAATTGAAAGGCTTGGGTATCCCGGTTCTTTTTGATATGCCCTTCGGCCATGCCAGGTCCGCCCAGATGCTGCCGCTGGGCGTGAAAGCCGAAATTGATACGGAAGAACATTCGGGAATGCTCCATTGTGAGATCGGAGTAAAATGGTAAAAAAGGTTTTTCTTTGCGGCATCGCTGGCACCGGCATGAGCGCCCTGGCCGGCCTTTTCAAACAGCAGGGCTATGAAGTGTACGGATCGGACAACCGCTTTTATCCGCCGGTGGACCGGATGCTCGCTGACCTCAATGTCACCTTGTTTCAAGGTTTTTCCGCCCAAAACATTCCCAGCAACGTCGATTTTTGCGTTATCGGCAACGTCATCAGCCGCGGCAATCCCGAAGCCGAACATATTCTCGATCATGGCCTGGAGTATTATTCGATGGCCGAAGCCCTGCAGCGGTTTTTCATCAAGGGCAAACGATCTATTGTGGTCGCCGGCAGCCACGGCAAGACCACCACGGCGACTTTCGTTGCCCATCTGCTGACCGTCGCCGGCCTGCGGCCCGGATTTTTTATCGGCGGCAAACCTGTTAATTTCGCCGCCAGCCATCAGTTGGCCGCCGGGGACTTTTTTGTCAGTGAAGGCGATGAATATGAAAGCGCATTTTTTGATCGCTCGGCCAAGTTCTTTAAATACCGCCCCGATTTGCTGCTCATCACCGCTCTGGAGCATGATCATATCGATTTTTACCGGACCGCCGAATCCTATCTGCAGAGTTTTAAAAACCTGGTCAACCAGGTTCCGGGCCGGGGCCGGATCATTGTCAACGGCGATTACGAGATGGCCCGCCAGGCCGTCAGCAGCTCTTTCACCCCGGTCATTTTCTACGGCCGCGCCGGAGCGGATTATGAAATCAATGATGTGCGGCCGCAACGGGGCGGTTACGATTTCGGACTGGCGAGCGGCGGCCGCAGGCACAATTTTCATTCGCCCCTGCCCGGGCCCTACAACGTCTGGAATTTGACGGCTGGGATCATTCTCGCCCACGAGCTTGGCATTCCGCAAGCGACTCTGGCCAAAGCGTTGGCCACATTCGCCGGAGTCGAGCGGAGGTTATCGCTTCTGGGCCGTCTGCAGAACACGGTTTTCATCGAGGATTTCGCTCACCATCCCACGGCCGTCGCCCAGGTTCTTGGCGGCTTGCGGGACGCCTATCCGGGTCGGAGGATCGTAGTTTTATTCGAGCCGCGCTCCTGGAGTTTGCGGAGAAATTTTTTTCAGGGCCGGCTGGCTGATGGTTTGGCATTGGCCGATGAGATCGTTATCAAGGAAATATATGAAAAGGAAAAAATTCCGGCGGCGGAGAGACTGGATATCGATGTCCTTCGATCCGAACTTGAGGCCAAGGGAAAAAAAGTCCATGTTTTTGCCGATTATGAAGAGATTAAACGCTTTGTAAGCGACCTGGATTTTTCGCTTAAACAGGTTGTCATTTTGCTTTCCAACGGCGATGTAGGTGATTTTACAGCCTGGGTGAAAGGCCTGGACGGAATTGCTGAAAAATGAATCTGAAAATGCGCCATTATACCAAAAAGAACAGCGCTCCATGCCATTTCATGCTCTTTTTGTGCCTGATCGCAGCCAGTTCATGTTTCCGAATCGAAAGAAGTGTGAGCATCGTGCCGATCGGGGCTGTAGGCCCGATAACGAATGCCACCAGCGTCATTTTTCCCGATTTCCGCCAGGCTTTCGCGAATCTCGATTTCAGCGGGATCGGCGGCAATGAACTGGACGCCGATGCGCTTGCCCTGGTGCGGGGGATGCGCTTGGTCATGGCCGGAGACATGGCTGGCGCCGAATTCATTTTCCGAAAAACAGCCCTCACTGCCGCCACTGCCTGGTCGAAATTGATCGCCAGCGAAATCCTGGTCCAGATTTTCTATTATCAGTCGGAATGGAAGAATCTTCATGAAATGTTCGCGCCTGTTCCCGGAGCGGATCATGCTGCTGATAAAAGCGATCTGTCATTCTTGGAGTTGAGCGAGACCAAGGCCGAATATTACCGTTTCCCGGATCTTCCCGTAATTCTTCCCCTGGAATTGAGCAATTCGGGTACGCCCATAATCCGGATCCAGATCAACGGCAAATGGGAAAAATTTTGGCTGGATACCGGGTCGGGTTTTACGGTGCTGTCTTCCGACCTGGCCGGCAAATTGAGGATCTCCCCACTGACAAGAGCCAGGACACATGTAATCACCGGTACCAACAAACGGGTAGCCGCCCAGTTGACGGTCATCGAAAAAATCCGTATTGGCGGCATCGAGATCACCCAGCACCCGGCCATGATCGTGCAGAAAAAAGATCTTTTTTTTAAAATCCCCGGTCAATTTAAAAGCAGAAAAATTACCAAGGTCACCGGGGTCACAGGAATTCTAGGGATAAATGCAATTAAAAATCTGTCCTTACGCATTGATTACCGGAAGCGACAGATCATCTTGGCCCGGCCTGACAAAAAAGTTGGCGGCGAACGAAATTTATTTTGGATGGGATATCCGATCCTTGTTTGTCGGAGCCTTAACGGGGTTCGCCTCCATTTCGGGGTGGACACTGGGGCCAAGCGTTCGCTGATTTCCCCGAACCTTTTCACCAAGATCAGGACAAAAGGTACCTACCGTATCCGCTTGAAGGTATGGGGGGCCGGGGGCGAAATGAAAATCAAAACCCAGGTTCTGCCCGACCTGAAAATATTGGCTGCCGGCTATTTGGTTGGGTTCAGGGATATCGTCGCCCTGCCTCTGGACCAGTTCGGATTCGTCAAATTGGATGGTATATTGGGTTGTGATTTCCTTTTGGGCTGCGGCAGTCTGGTTTTGAACCTTTCAGAAGGGGTTTTCTCCATTGGCAATGCATAGTTTAGCACGCTCGACCACCGGCTCGCTTTCAACCCCGTTTTTGCCCAGGCGGTTGGGAAGTGCTGCGGATTGGCAACGCCGGCAAATGAGATCCGCTAGACAGCGTCTGATTGTTTTTGGAATGATTGACACAAAAATACAAAATCGATAAAATGGATTACCAGCAAGCCAAGGAGGTTAGCTCATGACAATTTCCCGGGAATTAACCGCTAAGGAAAAATTGAAACCGCTTTTTGATGATCCACTGAAACTGCTGTTCGGACGCATTTTTACCGATCACATGTTCAGCATGGTCCATTACGGTGCCGGTTGGCAAAATCCCAGCATTAAGCCATTTCAGCCATTGGTTTTGTCGCCTGCGGCCAATGTCTTCCACTACAGCCAGGAAGTTTTCGAAGGCCAGAAGGCCTATAAATCAAAAAAAAACGAAATTCTTTTATTCAGGCCCCGGGAAAACGCCCGGCGCCTGAACCGTTCGCTCCAGCGCCTATGCATGCCCGAAATTCCTGAGGAACTGTTTCTGGAAGCCGAATGCGAATTGCTCAAACTCGAGGAACGCTGGATCCCAACCCAGAAAGGGGCAAGCCTGTACATCCGGCCGACCGTGATCGGCACCGAAGCCGCGCTGGGGGTCAAGGCATCCAGCGAGTATCTTTTTTTTATCATCCTATCCCCGGTGGGGCCATATTTCAAGGAGGGCTTCAATCCCATCAGTCTATGGGTTTCCGATACCTATTCCCGTGCCGGCAACGGCGGGACCGGTGAAGCCAAGACCGGCGGCAACTATGCCGGCAGCCTGCTGGCTACCCGTGAAGCCACTCAAAAAGGCTACAGCCAGGTCCTCTGGCTCGATGCCGGCGAACACCGTTTTGTCGAGGAAGTCGGGGCCATGAATATTTTCTTTGTCATCGACGGCAAACTGGTCACCCCGGAGCTGGGCGGGACCATCTTGCATGGTATTACCCGCAAGTCGGTGCTGGAATTGGCTCCCGAACTCGGTCTCGCGGTTGAAGAACGGCGTATTGCCATTGAAGAAGTGATCACCAGCATCCAATCCGGGAAATTGACTGAAATTTTCGGCGC
The DNA here is from genome assembly GCA_004525465.1 of Chrysiogenales bacterium. Classification (GTDB taxonomy): domain Bacteria; phylum Acidobacteriota; class Aminicenantia; order UBA2199; family UBA2199; genus UBA2199. The sequence continues at coordinate 11,300 of SPCN01000011.1, forward strand.
CGGCACGGCCGCGGTCATCAGCCCGGTGGGCAAGATTGCTTTCCAGGGGCATGAACACGTGGTCAACGGCAACCAGACCGGGCCCTGGGCGCAAAAACTCTTTTCCACCCTGACCGGGATCCAATACGGTGAAATCGAAGACAAGCACGGTTGGGTCTACAAAGTGAATTAATTAGCGCGGCATGAAGATATTGGGCATGTTGCAGCCCGGAGCCGGAATAGGCGTTTTTATTGTGGCTGTGTCACTCATTTTGCCTCAGCCGTTTTTGTTGGGCGGTGATTTTGCCAGGGGAGAGATCATCGACCCGGTCATCTGCGAGCATGATATTAATCAGAGTTATGCGCTGTATCTGCCGACAGCTTACCAGCCCGGGCGCCGCTGGCCGGTCATGTATTGCTTCGATCCCGGCGGCAAAGGATCCATACCTGTTGGCCTTTTCAAAGAAGGGGCTGAGAAATACGGCTGTATTCTGGTGGGCTCCAACAATTCCAGGAACGGCCCCTGGGAGATTATCCTGCAGGCCTCGCGGGCGATCTGGCGCGATACGCATGCCCGTCTGGCCATCGACGGTCAAAGGATTTATTCGGCCGGTTTTTCCGGCGGAGCCCGGGCGGCGTGCGGATTGGGTAAAATGCTGTCCATCAAACTTAGTGGTGTGATCGCCTGCGGCGGTGGCCTGCCCGCCTGGCTCGAGCCCAGGGACATCGTGGACGTCTCCTGGTTCGGCACCGTTGGGCTTCATGATTTCAATTATCAGGAAATGCAGGAACTGGAATTCAGATTGCGCCGGCAGGGTTCCCCATGCCTCCTGCGTATTTTTCAGGGTCGTCACAGCTGGCCGCCGTTGAAACTGGCGCTGGAGGGGATAGCCTGGCTGTACGAACAGGCCGCTGATCCAGGCGTGGATCCCCGCTAGCGAGATTTCATTCATCCCATATCTTATCTGGTTTGCTTGTCAATCCTGCCCATTGTGCTGGAATTTAGATTGAATAAATATTTTTGTTCACGTATATTCTCAATCAGAATGAAGTGAAGGACTCAAGGCAATGAACAGATATCTTGTCAAGATCGGAATTTTCATGCTCACGGGAGTGTACTGGACGATTTTGTTCTGTGCAGGAACCGAGGAGGAGCGTATGACTGTTTTTCCCATGTCTGACAAAGAGGAAACCTGCGTCCAGGTTCAGACCGGACAAAAATTCTCGCTGAAGTTCGTCACCAGTCCGGGAACGGGCTATGGTTGGGAGTTGGCCGCGCCCCTTGATGAAAAAATGATAGTTATTGTTGAAACCAGAAATGAAGAGGCGAACAGCGGCCTGCTAGGGGCCAGCGAATATGAGATCTGGATATGCAGGGCTTTGGCCGCCGGCTGCACCGAAATAACCCTGAAATATGTCAGGCCCTGGGAAAAGGAAGCAGCTCCGGTAAAAACGCACAGTTACAAGGTGCAAATCCACTGAGCCGGCAAAAAGGGAGTCAGGCCAATGAAAAAATACGATGAATTCACCCGCTTCCGCCAGCAACTGAATGATAAAATACTGGAACAGGGCAATTTGGGCATCAAGCGGTTTTTTGCCTTGGACGAGCAGGCGTATCAACCAGGCGTTCTCGACGGCAAAACCAAGGAACTGATCGGTTTGGCTTCCTCACTGGTCCTGCGCTGCGACGACTGCATATCCTATCATCTCATCCAGTCCTGCGAAAAGGGCGCCAGCCGCGCCGAACTTTTCGAAACTTTCAACATAGCCCTGATCGTCGGAGGTTCTATTGTGATCCCGCACCTGCGCCGAGCAGTAGATTTCCTGGAAGAACTCGAAAAACGCTGAAAAATAACCTCGATTTCTCTCTGGGATAGCGCAGCTCAGATCAATACTGCCTGCCTGGAATTCGGATATGTCAGTACATTTCGCAGACCAGGGACTGGTATTCGGGTTTCTGGTAATTCAGCAATTGCACGCCCATGCCGCCAGTATACACATAAGATTGTGGATCGCTGTCTTTTTTGCTCCAGCGGATGAATCCGGCCAGAATGATCCTCTGATTTTTATCGTCAATTTCTATATTGATACCTTGGCCGGGAGGGCAGGGGTGCAGGGTCTTGATGAAAATTCCTCGTCGTGACATGTCCCCGGTGACTGAATGGAAGGAGGTTCCATCGTAATAGAATCGAACCGGCAGCTTTTTTTTGATCCTGTTGTCTCTTCTTTTTTCCATACATCTCTCCAAAAACGAATAATAAATATATGCTCTCAAATTCCATAAATGTCAATTTTATTTGTTGATTTTCTGGCTGTTAGGGTGATTTTGTTTTCCGGCACAGCCCGCTGAATTCGCAATACCGGCAAAAGGGATTTTCATTGGCATAGAAGACGCCGCCATTGATGTTCTCCACGACGTGTCCGATCAGTTGGAGTAATTTTTCCACGGCGTCGGGTGCGGGAACAATAGAAAAGGTCTGGTGTCTGACGTTAGCGGCGTTTTTTGCGTAGAGGACTTCATATTTCAAGCAAGCTTGAACCGGGCCGAAACTGCGGTCGAATAGGTATTTGTATATGACCATCTGTGACGAATTCCGGGCTTTGCTTGGTGACCATTTGCTGGTGGTTGTCTTGAAATCGGTTATGCTGAAGTCTTCTTCGACCAGATCGATAACCCCTTTCAAAACAACGTCGATCCCGGGAATTTCAACGCTCAATTCCTTTTCAACCATCAAGGGCTTGACGGCGGGAGCGATGTGGCGCATGAAGTATTGCAAAAACGCCTGACCCCTTTCTTTGGTTTCCCGGCGCGGGGTCTGCCATTTGATCTCTCTTTCCTGGCAGGCTGCGTCGAAAGCAGTGCTGAAAACAGCTGCGGCGCTATCATCATCAAGGGGAGTTCCGTTTATTTTCAGAGTGAAGTATTTTTCGATGGCCGCGTGAAACATTTCGCCCAGGAACACTTTTTCGTTGATGGGGGGCTTGATGCCCTCGACATATGCATAATAATATTTTTGCGGGCATTCTTTATAGGTTCTGATTTGGCTATGAGAAATATAGCCGCGGGGAAGGGGCATGGGAAATGACTATTTTTCGCTGCTTTTTATCAGGGCGTGGAGGCGGGATTTGTAGCGCGACCCGGTATTTTTGTGAATAGTGCCTTTGCGCATGGTCGTGTCGATGATAGAGAGGGTTCCGGGAAGCAGCTTGATGGCTTCCTCTCTCTCACCGCCGCTGATTTTTCTTTTCAGGGTCTTGATTTTATTTTTCATTTTAGACCGGTTGATGCGGTTGACCATTCTCTTCTTTTCATCCTGTTTGTGCTTTTTGACGGCTGATTCATGATTTGCCATTTGCAATCCTCCAGAATTAATGTCCATCATACACAATAATCGTCCGGCTGTCAACTCCACTCTCATTGTTTACTTTACCTTCAGCCAAAACGAGAATCTGAGAGTTTCACGCATCACAATCTGTGATCGCGGGGAGCTAATCCCAGGAACCGCTTTTTATCCCCCCCAGGTCCAGGGTGACGAATTTGAAACCATGGATTTGGCATAAGGCCAACAGGTCGTTATTCCGGGCGATGATTTTGTGAAAATTATCTTCTGTGGTTTCGATGCGCACGCCGTCAACCATGTAGCGGACACGCAGCGGATAAATGCCCCACTTCAACAGATTGTATTCCACGCGGCCGATGGCATCGATCTGGCCGGCGTTCAAGGTTAGATCATAGGGGAAGCGCGTGGCCAGGCAAGTGGAGGAGGTCAAATAGTAGTTTTTGACACCCTGCTTTTTCAATTCAGCGGCAATTTCCACTCCGCTGAACCCGGCATCCTGCAGCGGCGACAGGATGGCCAGTTTTTCCAGGGCCTGGCGTCCGGGGCGGTGCTCGCTTAGGTCGGACACGGTGGATCCGTCAGAGACATTGGGGATCCCAAAACGCTTGGCTTCCTTTTTCAAGGAAGTGAACATATATTTTTTACATAAAAAACAACGCTTCCTCGAATTTTGGAGAATATGGGCGTCTTTCAACAGATCGACGCGGAGCTCGCGCAGGGTGAACGGGAATTTTTTTTGGAAGTAAGCGACCCGTTCCCTTGCTGCTTCACCGGTAAAGGGTGTATGGACGAAATAGGCGAGGACATTGGCCGAACCCAGCGCCTCCAAGGCGGCTTGCAACAGGAAAAACGAATCCTTGCCGCCGGAAAACGCCAGCAGCATGTTGCCCTGGCGCTTGAGCCGCTCATGCAGCGAAGCTTTTTTTTCGCGGACATTCCGCTGTATTTGGTCTTTCATTTCAAAGGGGTGGCCGGGTCTTTCAAAGCCCGCATTCTATAAAGGCGGGTCACTTCGCCCGATACAATTTCCAGTTCCGGGTTGCCGTCAATGCGTACCAGGTTGGCCCCGGCCAACTTCAGGTAATTGGCGCGCACTTTTTCAAGAAAATCCTTTTTCTCGAACAGTTTGGCCACACCCGGGCGGTTGCTGCTGATGCGCGCCAATGCCCGGTCGACCTCGACGTCGATGATGAAAACGATGTCGGGTTCCGGGGCGAATTCGCGGTTGGCGCGCAGGATGCCTTCCACGTCCAGACCGCGAGCGCCCTGGTAGCAGGCGTTGGAATAATAATAGCGGTCAAGGACCACGGTCTTTCCGGAGCGCAGCGCCGGTAAAATATTGTTTTCCACGTCCCAGCGGCGGTCTTCGAGAAAATATTTCAGTTCCTCATGGATCGATATGCTTTCCTTGTCCTGGGCCAGGAGGCGGATTTTATTCCCAAGCGCTGAATCGGTTGGTTCACGCAACCAGACCGACGGCACGCCGTTTTCCAGCAGGTTGGTGTAAAACATCTGCGACAGCGTGGTTTTGCCCGAGCCGTCGATCCCTTCGAAAACTATCAGCCGCCCCATTTATTTCCCCAAACAAGTGCCGACGGCCAGGGCGGTTTTGACCAGGTCGCTTTCCGGGTTGACCCGGCGCGGCTCGGCGACGGCCTCTTTGATCGGAGTGGTTTTGATCTCGCTGCCCCGCAAACCGACCAGGCAGCCGAATTCCCTGTTGACCGCAGCCGTAACTGCGTGGTAGCCGAAACGGGTGGCCAGGATGCGGTCAAAGGGGGTCGGGCTGCCGCCGCGCTGCACATGGCCCAGGATGGTGTAGCGGCTTTCAATCCCGGTCATGTCTTCGATCTGGTTGCCCACCTGGGCGGCGATGCCTCCCAGCCGGATCGGATCGCAGGCGTCTTGCACCTGGCGGGCAACCACCAGCTGTCCGCCCTCGGCCCTGGCCCCTTCCGCGACCACGACCAGGGAGAACCTTTTCCCTTTTCGGGCGCGGTCATTGATTTTTTCGCAGACACTGTCTATAACAAAAGGGATCTCCGGTATCAGGATGACATCGCCGCCGCCGGCCAGCCCTGATTCCAGGGCGATCCAGCCCGCATAGCGGCCCATCACTTCAATGACCATGATCCGGTGGTGGGATTCGGCCGTGGAATGCAGCTTGTCGATGGCCGTGGTGGCGATAGTGAGCGCCGTATCAAAACCGAAGGTGACATCGGTGCCGTTGAGGTCGTTGTCAATGGTCTTGGGAATGCCGATGACTGGCAGGTGATATTTTTCATGAAATTGCTGGGCGATGCTCTGGGTGCCGTCGCCGCCGACAGACAGCAGCACGTCGATCCCGTTGCTTTCAATGGTTTTCATGGCTTGCGCCGAAACGTCATGATACACTTTCCGTACGCCCCGCCAATCATCAGCATAGCGGAAAGGATTATCCCGGTTGGAGGTGCCCAGGATGGTCCCGCCCCGGGGCAATATGCCGGAAACATCGGTCAGTTCGAGTTTGCGAACATGATTGTGGATCAAGCCGGCATAGCCGTCCAGGATGCCGCAGACCTCGAGATCGAATTCCCGCTGCGCGGTATGGACTACGGCGCGGATTACGGCGTTCAGTCCCGGGCAATCGCCGCCCCCGGTCAGAATTCCCAGCTTCCTGATTTTTTTCATATGGATTCCTCTATGGCCATGATAGCAAATAAAAACATCCCTGCCAATGAAATGTAAGCGGGCAATAAAATATTACGCGATTTCAAATGCTGGGGTTCAATGCGAGCTCAGGTGTAGTACAGCGTGCCGTGCCTATTTTTATCCGATCTCTTTATCCCCCCGGCTTGCGCCACCCCCCTTATGCAAAGGGGGTTAAGAAACAAGCAATATCGATCGCTTCCCTTCCCCCCTTACCCAAGGGGGGATGCAGGGGGGATCAGGTATTGTTGCAGGTAGGGCCGGTGTTTTTATAAGGATTGTTCGAGCAGGTCCAGCTTTGCGGCCAGCATGTCAGCGGCTTGCTGGAGACTGGATGCGTCGCCGCTGCCGGTGATTTGTAGAGCTTGGCCGAAAGCGAAATGGATGCGCCCGAAGGGCAGCGGGAGCATGAAGCGGTCCCAGCTTTTTTTGAGCACCTTAACCCGCGAACCGCTCCAGCTGATGGGGATAACGTAGGCCCCGGTTTTTACCGCCAGCTGCACTGCC